>MGVB01000051.1:6780-12673 GCA_001800275.1 Elusimicrobia bacterium RIFOXYA12_FULL_57_11 | reverse complement strand
AACTGATCAACGAGGCCAATGCCGAGGCCGGCAAACTCTACCAGGAGGCCCAGCGCCTCAAGGCGCTGGAGCGAAAAGAGGACGAAAAACGCGCCGCCGAAGCCAAGGCGGCCAAAGACAAAGAACTCCCGACGCCGCAGGTTTCCAAACCCGCAGCGGTGCCGCCGCCCGCCTCGGACCCCAAGGAGAGCCAGGAGGAGAAGCGCCGCAAAATGCAGGAGGCCATAACCAAGTACATCTCGTCGCTGGGCGCCTCCATCGAGCGCTCCCAGAAGGCCGCCGACGCGGCCTGGAAAGACATCTCCGACAAGCCCAGGCAGAGCACGCGCTATTACGTTTCCGACGAGATACAGGACCTGCTGGCAGGCCTCGCCTACGGCGAAGAAGGACTCGGCACCAGCCGCACCTACGCCATGCTGCAGGGAGTGGAACGGTCCGCGGAGAACACCGCCAGGAGCATAGAGGCGCAGCGCCTGGCCCTTGAGACGCAGAAAGCGGAGATCAAGACCAGAATAGAGCCGCTGCTGACGGATATCGCCGGCCACATCGCCCAGTGGCGCTCTGCCGGGCAGCTCTACAAACCTCAGGGCTACTATGTCCCGGAGAGCCCCAAACTGGAGGGGATGACGGTTTGGAGCGCCTACTACGAGACCCCGCTGAAATACGCCGAAGGCTACCTGAATGGCACCGACGGCCTTGCCTCTAAATACACGGCGCTGGCCTCCAGGGCACGCGGCCTCAAGAACGCGCTCTACGCCCAGGTCTCGGAATTCATGGCCGGCTACGCCGAAAAACTGCAGGCCTATAAAAATTACCAGCCGCAGGTAGCCGGCCAGTTGGAGAAGCTCACCGCCGAAACGGCCAGGCATAACGAGGTCCTGAACGCGCTGGGCTCCCGTTTCATCAGTGAATTCGCCTACGACGGCAAATACGACCTGGCTAACCTCGAGGCCGCGCTGGCCGCCGCCAAGCCGGCCTTCTCCGAGGCGCAGAGGCTCAACGCCGCCGGCGCCCTGCTCTACCGGGACCTCTATGGTCGCTATGACGAGCTAAAGCAGCTGGAGGCTTCACCGCTGGTCTCTGAAGCTTCCTGGATAACCTACTCCGCCGAGGACAAGGGCCACAAGGCCGGCATGGCCGCCGCCGAAAAAAGAACGCAGGGCTACGCCCCGGACCTGAAGGGCACCGAGGGCTGGGAGGAGGCCCGGGACGCCGGCGCAGAAATCATCTTCGAGGCGGAGGCGGCACTGCGCTACCTTAAGGCCCAGGAGGCCAGGCTGGTCGCGGCCTACGCCAGGGGAGCCTCCGCCTTCAAGGCCAACACGGCCGGGGACCTCTCCGGCCTGGGCGCCCTGCCCGACGCCCAGTACGGCGCGGCCATAGAGAAACTTTTCGCGCCGGTGCAGAAAGCCGAGGAGGAGAAGAACGTCGTCCTGGGAGAGGTGCGAAAGGCGCAGTTCTGGGGCACTGAGCCGTGGGCGCAGACCGGCTTCTGGACCGTGCGGGTAAGAAAAGCAAGCGGGGACCTGGAGCAGGCCACCAGCGCCTTCTGGGACAGCGCCAGCGGCAAGGCCCTTACCGACGCCCGCCGCGTGGGTGAAATTCAGCAGTCCAGGGACCGCCAGGACCCGGGAAGCGCCCTGGTACGCAAGCTCTACGAGGACTTCGCCCGCGCTTATTCCTCACGAGACGCCGCCAAAGTGCTGGCCCTGGTCTCTCCCGACTGGGGCGCGGGTGACGGCACTACAGTGAGCGAACTGGAAGAACAGCTGCGCGCTATCTTCCGGCTCAATGACGAGGTGACGGCTACGGTCAGCGGGCTTAGCGTGGTCAACGATTCCCAGGACCGCTATACGGCCTACTATAATCTGAACATAAAGAGCCGTATCTACAAGAAGAACATCAAACGGGAAGAGACCTCTTCGGTCTCCGAGAAGGTGGTAGTAGAGGGGGGGCGGGCCAGGATCCTAAAGACCGATGCCGGCGGGTACTGGGAGATAAAATAGCCGTAAAAACGCTGGTTTTTACAGGTTAAGCCCCCCTGGGAAGGGGGGCTTTTCATTGACTCCATAGGTAGGTTATTAATATAATAAGTAAAAGGATTAAAACTAAATAAAGAGAGAGAAAACCAAATGGCATTAACCAAGAACAAAACCAGAGAAATAACGGAGAAATTCTCCGCCAAACCGAACGATACCGGCTCAGCCTCAGTACAGGTAGCCCTGATCACCGAGCGGATCCAGTATCTTTCCAAGCACCATACCACCAATCCCAAGGACCACGCCTCGCAGCTGGGCCTTACCACGCTTGTCTCACAGCGCAAGCGCCTTCTTTCCTACCTGGAAACCAACAACAGGGAAGAATACAAGAAGGTCATCAAAGCATTAGGCTTAAGGAAATAACAAATGACAAACTACCCTAAACCGCTCCGCCTGGAAGAACAGGTGGGGGACAAGTCTATTTCGTTCGAAACTGGAGCCATAGCCAAGCAGGCCGGCGGCTCCGTGATTCTGCGCATCGGGGACACAATGGTTCTCTCCACCGCGCAGCAGGCCACCAAGGCCAAAGATACCCCGCCCCAGTTCGTACCGCTCAGCTGCGACTACAAAGAGCGCACCTACGCTGCCGGCAAGATCCCCGGCGGCTTCTTCAAGCGCGAGGGCAAAGCCCGCGAAAAAGAAGTGCTCGCCTCCCGCCTGACGGACCGCGCCGTACGCCCGTTGTTCCCGGATTATTTCAATACCGAGACGCAGGTGGTCAACATGGTGATGTCTTACGACGGCATTAACGACGCCGACGTGGTGTCCATAAACTCGGCCTCCGCGGCCCTGATGATATCCGACATCCCGTGGAATGGCCCCGTGGCAGCGGTGCGCGTGGGCAAGCTCGAAGGCAAGTTCATAATGAACCCCACCAACGAACAGCGCCTGACCTCCGAGATGGAAATGGTCATCTGCGGCACACTGAACGGCATCCTGATGGTGGAAGGCGGAGCCCATGAGCTCCCCAACACCGACCTGATAGGCGCCATGGAAGCCGCCAAGCCCGAACTCGAGAAGCTCTGCAAACTACAGATAAAGATGAAGGAGCAGGTGGGCAAAGCTAAAACCGCCATCGCCACTCCGGAGATCAAGGCCGATCTCAAGGCCGCCGTGGATGCGATGGTCCGTCCCGAGATAGAGAAGATCCTTTCCTCCAAACCCGAGAAGCACGCCATGGAAAGAGCCCTCGACGAAGTCAGCTCCAAGGCCGCCAAGGAAATGACCGCCAAGTATCCCGCCGACCTCACCGCCTCCTACCAGGCCAAAACCGTGGTGGAAGACGTAAAATACGAGATCTGGCGCCGGATAACGCTCTCCACCATGATCCGCACCGACGGCCGCAAGACCGACGAGATACGCGAGATCAACATCGAGAACGGCTTTCTGCCCCGCACCCACGGCTCCGCCGTGTTCACGCGCGGCCAGACCCAGGCCCTGGTGGTCACCACCCTCGGCACATCCGACGACAAGCAGATGCTCGACGCCCTTGAAGGAAAATCCTTCGACCGCTTCATGCTGCATTACAACTTCCCGAGCTACTCCGTAGGCGAAGTGAAACCCGACAGGGGCCCCGGACGCCGCGAAATTGGCCATGGCCACCTGGCCAAGCGCGCGCTGCTGCCGCTGCTGCCCACCGAAGAGGTATTCCCCTACACCATCCGCCTCGTGTCCGACATCCTGGAGTCTAACGGCTCTTCGTCCATGGCGACGGTTTGCGGCGGGTCCCTCAGCCTGTTTGACGCCGGCGTACCCATGAAGGCCGCCTGCTCGGGCATAGCCATGGGCCTGGTAACCGACGGCTCCAAGTTCGCGGTGCTGTCCGACATCGCCGGCCTGGAAGACCACTACGGCGATATGGACTTCAAGATAACCGGCACGCGCAAAGGCGTGACAGCGCTGCAGATGGACGTCAAGCTCGCCACCGGCATCCCCATGAACATCATGAAGGAAGCCATCGAGCAGGCCACCCGCGGCCGCAACCACATCCTGGACCTGATGGAAAAGGCCATGGCGGCGCCCCGCGCCGACATTTCCGAGTTCGCGCCCCGCATAGTGAAGCTGATGATCCCCCGCGACAAGATCGGCGCCTTCATAGGTCCCGGCGGCAAGAACATCCGCGGCATACAGGAGCGCACGGGAGCCAACATCGAAGTCGAGGACGACGGTTCAGTGTTCGTCTCAAGCGCAGACAAAGCCAGCCTCGAAGCCGCCAAATCCATGGTGGAGCAGTTCAGCATGGAAGTGGAAGTGGGTAAAACCTACAAGGGCAAAGTCGTGTCAATAGTTGATTTCGGCGCCTTTGTGGAAGTGCTGCCCGGCAAAGAAGGCCTCCTGCACATCTCGGAAATAGACATCAAGCGGATAAACCGCGTTGAAGACGTTCTGAAAATGGGCCAGGAAATAGAGGTGAAATGCGTCGAGGAAAACAACGGCAAATACCGCCTTTCCCGCCGCGTGCTGATGCAGCAAGCCGCGCAGCCCGTAAAGAAGTAAAAACAATCCGGCCCCCGCGTTGGACGCGGGGGCCGGAATACATACTGGAGGCCCATCAATGAAAAAAACGACAAAACCCCAGGAAACAGCTTTCGACCAGGTTCAGAAATTTTACCAGTTCATGAATTCCAACAAGCTGGAAGTTATAGAATTTTCAAAGGACAACACCTATATTAAACTGGTGCGCAAACATAACAACGCCGTACACCAGATCCCCGTTTTCGCGCCCTCCGCGCACGCCACGGCAGGCAAGCCTTCCCAGGCAAAAACCCAGGCCCCGGCCGCCCACGGCGGAGAAACCATTAAAGCCCCGATGTCGGGGATATTCTACCGCGCCCCGACCCCTTCCAGCCCGCCCTACGTCAGGGAGGGGGATTCCGTTAAAGAAGGCCAGATAATCTGCGTCATAGAAGCCATGAAAGTTTTCAACGAGATCAAAGCCGAATCGAACTTCGTAATTGAAAAAGTACTGCAGGAGAACGGCAAGCCCGTGGAACCTAACGGCGCGCTTTTCCTGGTAAAAAACTAATATGCAGGACTCGATAAAATTCGCCGAAACGCTGGGGCAGACCGCCGGGAACGTACTTGAAACACTCAAGGCTTCCGGCGGAGAAGCCACCTCGTGGGACCTTAAACTGAAACTCCACCTGTCCAGCTCCTCGCTGTACATGGCACTGGGCTGGCTGGCGGCGGAGCGCAAGATAGATTTATACCCTAAGGAACTCAACTTCAGGATAGTCCTCGTGGACAAAAACTAAACCGCACGCCCGGAGCGCGGGGGTCAGCTGCCCCCCGCTTTTCCACCGCGCAAACCACCCTGACAGCAACTATGCGTTATTTCGTAAAAAACAGAGCTACGGCACAAGGGAAAAAGAAGACCTCCGCCTTCGCCTACGCGCTGTACTGGGTGGGAGCTTTCGCCTTCTCCCTGTGGCTGGCCTGGGTCTTGTTCAGTTCCGGCTCCAGGGGCCTTTTAGGCGATACCGTGGCGACCACGTTCATCACCTTCCTGGGCAAGACCGCGTACCTGTTCCCTTTTATATTCCTCTACGGCCTGATAGCCATACTCCTTAAAGTGAACAAACCGCACAAAGGCCTGCTTACCCTTACCTCGGGCATCTTCCTTACGCTGGGCGCCGTCTCTGTAATACTACAGCTGCTAAGCTCCAAATTCGGACCCTGGGAAGGTTCGTGGCACGTAGCGGGCGGCTGGCTTGGCTATTTTCTCGAACAAATCCTTTCCAAGGTACTGGGCCCCATAGGCGCCGCCCTGTCATCGGCTGTTCTCCTTTTCGCGGGCGTACAACTGCTCTTTAAAGTGTCCTGGCAACGCCTGTTAAAAGTCGTTTCCTCCACAA
>MGVB01000051.1:0-6747 GCA_001800275.1 Elusimicrobia bacterium RIFOXYA12_FULL_57_11 | reverse complement strand
GCCGTGAGCTTAATTCCAGGCTGAAAATAATTTCCGACAAGGAACAGGCCCAGGGCCCGGTTTACGACGTAAAACCCATAACCGAACCGCCACCCGTGGTAAGGACAAAGCCCGCCGCCCCGGAGACCCCGGAATTCATTCCCCCGAAAACGCAGATAGTCCGCCCCGCCAAGGCCAGAGAGGACAGCCCGGCAGCTCCCGCGCCGGACGCGAAAAAAGGGAAAGAAGCGCCTCTCACGAACAGACCCAATCCGCCGGAGCTCCACTTCAAGAACTTCAAACTGCCAGGGGTTACCCTCCTTGAGCCCGTTTCCGAGCAGGGGTTCATCGGGCCCTCCAACGACGAGATGGAAGCCTCGAAGACCAAGCTGATAGATACTCTGAAAAGCTTCGGCATCTCAGCCTCGGTGGCCGCCATCTACCCGGGCCCGGTAATTACGCGCTACGAGGTGGCCCCCGCGCCAGGAGTGAAGATCAGCTCCATAGTTTCCCTTTCCAACGACCTTGCGCTGGCCATGAAGGCGGCCGGCATACGTGTTATAGCCCCCATACCCGGCAAAGCCGCGATAGGTTTTGAAATTCCCAATTTAAAGCGGGCTAAAGTCTGCCTGCGCGAGGTGCTTGAAAGTTCGGCCTTCAGCGAACGCAAGGAACCGCTGCTGTTCGCCATCGGGCTGCATGCCGAGGGGTCGGTGGCCGTAGCGGACCTGGAGGGTATGCCCCACCTGCTGGTGGCCGGTTCCACCGGTTCGGGGAAAAGCGTATTCCTGCAGTCGCTGATAGTTTCCCTGATGTACCGCCGGACCCCGGACGAACTTAAGTTCGTGTTCATAGACCCGAAACGTCTTGAACTTTCGTCATATCAGGACATCCCCTACCTTTACGACCCGAATGAAACCCCCGACCGCGTTTCAGTAATCACCGACGCCAAAGACGCGGCCAAGACCCTCATAGCGCTTACCAAGGTAATGATGAAGCGCTATAAGAAATTCGAGAGGGCGCGCGTTAAGAATATCGCCGGCTACAATAAGTGGGCGGATGCGAACAATGAACCAAGGGAATTCTACATTGTGGTGGTTATCGACGAGCTGGCCGACCTTATGGTGCAGGCCAAGAACGTAGTGGAAGAAAACATACAGCGCCTGGCCCAGATGGCCCGCGCCGTGGGCATACACCTGGTCCTGGCCACACAGCAGCCGTCCGTGGACGTTATAACCGGAGTGATAAAAGCCAACCTGCCCTCCCGCGTGGCGATGCAGGTGACCTCCAAAGTTAATTCAAGGGTTATTCTGGATACCGGCGGCGCCGAATCCCTGATAGGGAAAGGCGATCTTCTTTACCTCACCAAAGATTCCCCGAAGCCGTTGCGCATACAGGGAGCTTACGTTTCCGAAGCGGAGATCAACACTGTAGTGGAATTCCTGAAAACCCAGGGCAAGCCGCATTACACCGTGCCGGAGCAGGAAGAGGAAGAAGGCGCCGTCTCAGGGAAAGGCAGCTCCTCGGAAGAACTGCTTGCCGCGCTGCGCCTGGTGCTTGCCCGCCGCCGCGTCTCACAGGACCTCCTTAAGGCCCACTTCGGCTCTTCCTCCCGGGCAACCAACATTCTTAGCATCCTCGAAGTCGGCGGGTTCATACAAAAGCCGGAAGGTTCCAACCGCTGGGAAATATATTTTGACAAGATAGAGGCGCACCTGAAAGCGCACGAGGGAGACACCCTACAGCCAGTCTCACCCATAACCCCGGTTGCGGTAGAGGGGGAAACCGACATATGAGAATATTCTCCGTTAGTTCGTTGATCTTGTTTTTTTCACTGGCCGCCGCAGCCCAAAAGGCGCCTGAAGCGGTACCGGCCCGCCAGCTCAAAAAAACGCCCGCGATAGCTGTTTCGACAAAAACCGCCGCGGCGCAAATACCGGCGTCGGACCCTGCCGTAGAGCGGGCAAAAAAAGTCCTCGCAAAACTCGAGGCCTGGGACGCAAACCTTCAGACGCTCAAAGCGGTCTTCACGCAGGAGATAAACTTCACCGAAGCCGGACTTAAACAGTCCGTAGAAGGCTCACTGCAGTATGTCAGGCCTAATTTTCTGCGAATAGAGCATTCGAAACCAGCCAGCCAGCTGGTAGTAACAGACAAGACCGATATCTGGATATACAAGCCGGGAGACAAGCAGGCCGTGCGCACAACCTGGAACGCCTGGCGCAGGACCCAGGACCAGAATTTCTCAGGAATACTGGATTTCGGGAATTATTCTTCTCTCGCGGCCAATAACACGGCAGCCATCACGGAAGACAACAAAGATGGCCTGATAACCCTGGTCCTTACTCCCCGCTCGGGCAACGCCTACGCTCTTACGCTGCGCCTCTCCGCAACGGATTATTTCCCGGTAGAGGCCGAACTTAACGTGGACAGCACTATTGTGAAGACCCGCTTGCTGAAAGCGGACAGGAACAGCCCTCTAGACAAGGGGATCTTCAACTTTTCCCCGCCAAAAGGCACGGAAGTGCTGGAGCTGAAAAACTAGCTAAAACAAAAAAATGACACTAGCAAACCGCATAACAATGTCACGAATGGCGCTCAGCCTGGTAATTTTCGCGCTTATAATCACCGGCACCTTATGGGCGGAAATAACGGCGCTGGTCCTGTTAACGATAGCCTCCATTTCAGATGGTATAGACGGGGCCATCGCCAGGCGCACCATGACCACCACGCCTTTCGGGGCGATTGCGGACCCTTACGCCGACAAATTACTGGTAATGGCCGTCTTCCTGGCGTTCGCCTCCATCCACGAACTGGGAGTGCCCCTGTGGGCGGTCTTCCTTATACTTCTACGCGAGCTCACCATTTCAACCCTCAGGGTGCTGGCAGCGCTCAACGGGGAAGTAATGAAAGCCGAACGGAGCGGAAAGATAAAGACCACCATACAGCTTATCGCCGCTTTCACGATAATGGTACTGCTTATTCTTACGGTCTGGGCCAAAACCACGCCCATGCCGGCACCCCTGGACCAGATACTGCCGCTTATCCCGGCTATCGTCTGGTGGCTTACCGTCATAGCCGCGGCGTTTACGCTGTTCAGCGGCGGCCTGTACCTGTATAACCATCGCGAACTGCTTTCAAAATCGTGGACAGAACGCAAGCGGCCGTGAGGGATTTCGCGGTAAGGTTCCTCGCCAGCGGCGGCTTTATAAGCCATATCCCCGCCCGTCTTACCGGTTTCAAAAAATTCACCGGTTCCGGTTTCGCAGGCACCCTGCTGGCGCTGCTCCTGGTACCGCTGCTGCCGGAAAAGCAGACCTCGTTCGCGCTTTTCCTCCTGTTCTTCCTGCCTTTTTCGATCTGGATAGCGGGCATGGCTGAAACCAGCTACGCGACCCACGATGATCCGCGCATTGTGATAGACGAGATATCCGGTTATTGGGCCGCGATACTCTTTATGGAGCATACCCTGCCCAACCTGCTCTGCGCGTTCATACTGTTCCGTATTCTGGACACACTTAAACCCTGGCCCATAAAAAAACTTGAGACTTCTCTCAGCGGGGGTTTTGGTATAATTATGGACGATGCGCTGGCCGGATTGGAGGCGAACCTCCTTACCCGCCTTGCCACGACGATACCCATGAAATTATTTTTAGGCGCTCTGTCCCTTCTGTTCCTGACTTTGCCCGCCAACGCGCAGTTGCTGGGCGTAATTCCCGCTCCCAGTACCGCCACCGCCAGCGATCTTTCTACCGCCGCAGACGCCGCCCGCCAGGACAAAGCCGGCCCGTCAAAGCCGGCCGCTTATGACACCGGGAAAGTGCCACTTAGCGGCATTGTCCTTATGCCTACGGCCTATCTGGGCCGCGGAAAGAACACCATAGGCCTGGGCCTGGATATTAACGCCGCCTACTATATAGGCCGCCTGTACGGAAAAAACTCATACTACTGGACCATAGAGAAAAAGAACTACCTGGACCGCGTGGGCCTGTGGCTGCTTTCGGCGGACACAAAGATGCAGATACAGACGGAAGGCACCTGGCGTCCCGCCATGGCTGCCGGCGTCCAGGGGATACTGCAGTTTCGCGACGCCCCGCAGCCCGCGCTCAACCAATCCGTAACTCTCTCACAAAAACTGGATTCCAAAACCAACAGCAGCTATGCCAACGCCTACATAGCGCTCACCAAGCGGCTGCACCCCAAGTTCCTTGTAAACGCTGGATATTCCGACGGCGACATGCCCAAAGTAATATACAGCCTCTCAGAATTCCTGTCCAAGCAGGCTATAAACATTGCCAGGAACAACCCCGACACAACCGCGACGGTGCAAATCCCCACAGGAATGATATTCGGCGGGTTCATGTGGCTGCCTAAAAAAGATTCTCCCATCGGCATGGAGATCATGGTGCCGCAAGGCGCCCCGCAAAGCCCAAAACTCATAAACCTGCACCTGGGCACCCTGCTCAAGCTTAATTTCGAGGTCTCCTACCTTACGTACAAAGGCGGCTGGGACCTGCTGGGCATGTTCCAGTTCCGCTACAACTACCTGCCGAGATAAAGATAAAAAAAAGAGTTGTAATCGGGATGGGCACCATGGGAAGGGATCCCCATCACTCTTCCCGGTCTTGGATCCGTGATTTATTTGTTACTGATCTGTTCAAGATAGCGCACGGCCCCGGCGTGCCCTGGGTTCAAGCGGAGGGTTTCATCAAGTTCATGCCGAACGCGCGCAAAATCACGACCCCAATAGAGCACAGCAAGGTTAAAGTGTGCTTCGGCAAGCTCCGGTTTCCTGCTCAAAGCGAAAGAGTAGGCCTGTTCCGCGCCCACCGCGTCACCTCTTTTTTCAAGGGACACTCCGTAATTCAGCCAGGCGTATGCGCTCGCAAATAAAATCTCCTGTTTTGCCGCGGGTAATGAATAATATTTTTCACTAAGCAGGAGAAGACGCTCAAAAACATCAATAGACTCCCGGAAACAAGCCCCGGCGGCGGCCCAATCCCCGCGCCCGGAATGGTAAAAACCCTCGTATAACGGCGCTTCGGGAATGTCCGCGTCAAACCTGCGCGCCAGGCGCAGCTCCGCCACGCCGGCGGCGTCCAGGGCGCCGGCGGAATTGCGCGCCACCGCTCTGGCCAGCAGGGCCTGGGAGTAGGAAGTACCGATATCCCGGTCAAAAAAATCCCTGTATGCCGGGTTCAGCCGCCCCAGTGAATAATAATCCCAAAGCCCGGGCGGCAACGCGCCCGCGCCGGAGTAAAGTTCATTAAGGAGCCCTACGGCCCTTGCCGGCACGCCGCGCGGCAGTTCTGCGTCCATGGTGGCGTAAAAGCCGCCGGAATTAGCCGCCCTGAAAGCGGCCCAGTCTTTTTCACCTCCGGAATTCAGGTTAAAGAGCGTCAGACCGGGGCGGTAAAGTTTAGCGGAGGCATTGTACCAGGGCGCCCCGCTAAGTCCCTGCGCCACCAACTGCAGGTCCGGCCGGCGTCCTTCTACCGCCTGCATATACCAAAGTGAAAACAGCTGCACATCTTTTTTCCCGACTATAACCGAGCCTGGAGGGGCGGTGCGCGCAACGTCGGCGGCGTAATCTTCTGCCGCGAACAGCAGCCGCCGCTGTGCCCCGTACGCTCCGTTATAGCACACGGCACCCGCCGCCAGCAGGAAGGCAAAGGCAAGCGGCAACAACGCCTTCGGAAAAAGCCCGGCCAGGTAAAAGAAACCGGCGGCGGCCCAGACCGCAAGGGCCAGGTCCGGCAGCAGGTAATAAGGCTCCACTATGGCCAGGGAATGCGGATTGGGCGGCATGTTCGCCATAAAAATAAAAACCGGGCCCGAAAAAACAAAAAGCGCGGCTATCGCCAGGCAGCGGCGCCGGTTTGACCGCCACTCCCAGTAAATACCAGCCAGGCAAAAGAAAAGCGCCAGGGTGAAATTTTCCCATAAGTGCAGGGCATAGTATTTCAGACCGGGCAGGAAGAGCGCTCCCGCGGGATAATTACGGGAAATGAGGTCCAGGGTGGAGCCGTAACTTTTGCGTGTTATTACGGCCAGGAAGGTTTTAAATTCCGCCGGATGGCTCCAGTCGAACAGCGGGTTCCCCGACGAGCGCACCAGCAGGTAAAGATAAAGTGAAAAACCCAGCAAAGCAAAACCGGTAGCTTTTACAAGGGAAACCGGGCCGTTCGCTTTTATAACCGGCCAAAGCAGGATCAGGACGGCGGGGGCGGCCAGCAGCAGGTCCATGCGGTTGGTCATACCAAAACCGAGCAGGAAAGCGGCAAGGAACATGCGGGCCGTGGAAGTCTCATCCTCGTCCCAGGGAGCGATAGCGACGGCAAGCAGGAGGCAGGCGAAAAAAAAGTTAAGTGCGTACATTTCCGGCACGCTTGAGACAGTGCGCAACGTGAAGTTAAAGCCCAGCGTGAGTGCGGCAAAGAAGGCGGCAAGGGGGGAAAACGAGCGTGAAGCGAACCGCCAGAAGACAAAAACACCCGCCAGCCCGGCGGCGGCGGAAAAGAGATTAAGCCGCCAGGCGGGGTTGCCCAGAGGTATCAGCGAGAATAATTTTGCCAGGATTATGTAAAGCGGGTAACCGGGCTGGTGCGCTATCCCCAGCGTCCAGGCCGCACAGGCCATCTCCCCTGAGTCGCGGTAGGGGGGAAGCCCGGGCGGCAGACAATAAATATAAAGCGGCACAAGGATAAGCGCCAACAGCGAGGGATAAAAATAAAACCCGCAAAAGAACTTACTGCCGCTGTTTCGGAC
>MGVB01000050.1:3680-12740 GCA_001800275.1 Elusimicrobia bacterium RIFOXYA12_FULL_57_11 | reverse complement strand
ATTGATATAAAATTCCATGGTATCGCCGCAGGGGCCGGTAACGCTGGCGGAGGCCGTCGGGTCGTTGAGGCGGCCGGCATACACCTTGATAGCTTCTTCCAGCGGCATTTTACGGTCTTCCATATTATTTCTCCAGTTCCGCGCGCAGAATTTTCCAGGCCTTTTCCACGGCATTCGCGGCAGGGGCGGGCCCGTCTTCTCCCAAGGTTTTGCGGGCCAGTAATGTTTTTACTGCCAGGTTGTCAAAGGGGACCCGGCCAAGGAGACCGAACCCCAGGCCACCGGCGGCCGCTTCGAGTGTTTCGGTTTCTTCTTTATTCAGGTCCCATTTATTTATCAGCAGGAAACCTTGTATTTTTTGCTGATTAAGCAGTTCCGCTAGGCGCAGGAAATCATGCCGTCCGGAAACGGTAGGTTCCGCCACTATTACCACAGCGTCCACGCCGCCCAACGAGGCCAGCACCGGGCAGCCTATGCCTGGAGAACCGTCCAGTATCAGAAACTCCGCGCCGGCGGTCTCCGTGGTTTTAACCGCCTCGGTTTTTAAAAGCGCCACCAGCTTGCCGGAATTTTCCGCCGCCGGCTCCAGGCGCGCGCCGGCAAAGGTGCCGTAGCGGCAGGGCGAAACCGACCAGGTGCCGCTTAACGCTTTTTTGAAATCAATTGCCGCTGCGGGACAATTCCACACGCAGACTCCGCAGCCCTCGCAGGAGGTTTCATTTATTTTAAACGGTCCTGAAGAAACGGCGTCAAAACGGCAGACTTCCAGGCAGCGCCCGCAGGAGGTGCATTTTGTCTTGTCAATGGAAGCTTTTTTTCCGCCGTAAAACTCCTTCCGACCGGCCGGTTCTGGAGAAAGTATTATATGCAGGTCCGCGGCGTCCACGTCGCAGTCGGCCACCACGCAGGGCGCGGCCAGGCGCGCGAAAGCCCCGGCCACCGTGGTCTTGCCGGTGCCGCCTTTGCCGCTCAGGATAAGCAGCTGTTTCATGCGTGGAGGCCCTCTTTTATCACATGGAACAGCGCTATCAGCGCCTGGCTGTATTCCGGCCGTACCTCAAGCATGGTCTTTCCGCGGGAATAGGCGGAGGCTATCTCCAGGTCAAAAGGGATCTTTAGAAGTATTTTCACGCCTTTCTCTGCGCACCAGTCTTCCATCTCTTTATCTCCCAGATCGTAGCGGTTTATTACAAGGGCGTACGGGATATTTATTTTTTCGAGGGTCTCTACGGCCAGTTTCAGGTCGCTCAGGCCGAAGGGGGTCGGCTCGCTCACCAGCAGGCAGAAGTCGCTGCCGGTAACGGCGGTTATCATGGGGCAGGAGGTGCCGGGCGGGCAGTCAATTATTACGTCGCCGGAGGCCGGGGCCAGTTTTTTAACCGCTTTTATAAGCCGCACCGGGCTGGGCTCGCCGATGTTCATGATCCCGTCGGCGAAGAACAGTCCGGAGACCTGGCCGGAGCGTATTTTACCTGCGGGATGCGGCTTTTCCGTTATAGCTTTTTCAGGGCAGGCCAGCGTGCAACCGCCGCAGCTGTGGCACATATGGGCGAAGAGGAAAGGTTTGCCGTTGAACAGTTTTATGGCGTTATATTCGCAGACCGCCTGGCAGCGCCCATGCCCCTTGCATTTAGCCGCGTTGATAAGCGGCACCGGCACCGCGAACTCATTTTCCGACTCTAGCCGCGGTTTGAGGAACAATGCGCAGTCCGGTTCTTCCACGTCGCAATCCAGAATAGCGGCACCGGGCCCCAGGGCCTGCGCGAGGGCGCATGCCAGGCTGGTTTTACCGGTACCGCCTTTTCCGCTGGCTATTGCGAGTTTCACTTTATCTTCAGTTCCTTATGGCACAGCCTAACGGCATTCCCTTCTTTTCAATGTTTTCCATTATCCTTCCCTTTAAGGCCAGACTGTTAATGGGCGCAGTCTCCTTCGTGGCCATGGTCTTTGCAGGGCTCAATGCCTTCCGCCAGCTTGCTGGAAAGCAGAGCCTTTACGCCGTCTTCGGCTTTGCCAGAATAGCAGGCTATCGGTACGCCCGCATTGGCGAATTTCTGCTGGGCGCCCATGCCCATGCCGCCGGCTATCACATGCGTGATGCCATATTTAAGGATTTCGGTAACGGCAGTGCAACCGCCGCCTCCGTGCACGGCGGTATTGGGCACGACTTTTGAGCTTTTGATCTTACCGGCTTCCGCTTCCACTATCAGAAAATGGCTGCATTGGCCAAAGTGCGCGCAGACTTCGCTTTTCATTCCCTGGTCATCGTTCAACGTAATTCCTATTTTCATTTTATTCTCCTGTTAAGTCCGCAGGCGGAAGCAATAGCTTCCGTCCGTGGTTATACTTTATTGGTTTTCACCCTTTACGTTCAGGCGCTTTTCCAGTTCCGCCACGCGGGCTTTAAGGGCCTCCGGTTCATCCTGCGTCGCAACGGGAGCCTGAAAGAATCCGCGTCGCCCAAGGCCTGCTCCGCGGCCGTTATCCGCGCCGCGTCCGCCGCCGCAGCGGCCCATCCCCCTGCCGTTCATCGGGCCCATCCCCGTGGGCCCCGTTCCGTTTCTGTTTGGCATATTGCCTCCTTATGATCGGTGTTGAGAATTATTCTCAATTAATTTAAAAAAAATTATTTAGCGCAATCTTTGCATAACCCGTAGAACTGCAGGATGTGTGTGTTTATTTTGAAACCATATTTGTTTGCCAGGCCCTCTTCGGTCCGGCGAAGCAATTCCGTCTCTTCATTAATAAAATCGTTATAGTCCACTATGCGACGGCAGGAAGTGCAGACCAGGTGGTGATGGTGTCCCTTGGCGCCAGGTCCGTCCGCAAATTCATAACGGGCTTTATCGTCACCGGTGTCGAATTTGTTAACCATTCCGAACTTAGTAAAAAGTTCCAGAGTACGGTAAATTGTAGCCAGGCCAATATCGGGGTAATGACGGCTTGCCGCCTTAAAAACTTCCTCGGCCGTCAAGTGTTCCCCGCGCGCACTCAAGGCGTCCAGCACGGCATGCCTGGCGGGTGTAATGCGCCGCCCGAAGCCGCGAATCTTGCGGCAGCAGCAGGCGGGGTTATGGTTTTTATGTTGAGGCATAATTGAGAATTGTTCTCAATTGTATCTTTTTCAGTTGAGTTTGTAAACCCGGCATGTCCCTTAACTGAATTGTAATCAACCGCCCAAAATTGAACCATTACAAACCTGTCGGAGTGGCGGACTATCTCGTAGTGGTTCTCCAATATGGAAAACTGACAAATTTCCGAGTCGGTTGAATTTTGCAGTGTTTTATCTAATCTCCTGCGGCTGAGCGGGCTCGGTATCAGTTCTCATGAATTTAGCGTCTCCCAGCACTTTAGCTTCCCCATCCTGGCAAAGTTCGGATTTAAGCAGATAAAGCGGCGTCCAATCCTTCTCGATCCAGGCCTTCAGCTCCACCGCGCGGCCTATTTTCACCGGGGCTTTGTATTTTATGTTCAATTCTCCTGTCAGCGCGGTTATCCCGGCGCCGAAAAGACAGTTAGTCATAGCGCTATCCAGCATCATGGCCGCCACACCGCCATGTAAAAGGCCGTCATATCCGGTAAGTGTCTTGGCGCAGAAGGCTGTCCCGGTTACAGATCCGTCCTGCTGCCTGACGAACTTCAGGCGCAACCCGGCTGAATTAGCGGTCCCGCAGGCTACGCAAAAACCGTGCAGGCTGTGCGTAATATGTTTTTTATTTTCGTTTGTGTGTTCCATTGTTTTTTCTCCTGAAGGACAGGATACGCGGTTTTGCCGGCTTGTTCGCTATTATAACGGTTTTGCCATTCACCACGGCTTCCGCCAGCTTCCGCCTGGCGGAAGCGAGTATAGTTCCGAACGTCTGTCTGGAAACCTCCATAACCGAAGCCGAGGAGAGCTGGTCCTTACGCTCCAATTCTATGTGTTTCAGCGCCTGGAATTCATCAAGCTGGAGCGCGTATGAGGATTGCCGCGGTACAGGCGCGGGTGTAATAACCCCCCTGTAGCCCGTTCTGATGCGGCTTACTGGCGGCTGAAAGTTTTACGTATGCCTTCTTCCAGCGGGGTCCAGTCGTTCCAGCCGGCGGTCTTTTCCCAGAGCGCGGGCGAGGCTGTCCAGTTGGGGCCGGCGGCTTCGCGGGCTTTGTCGCGGTTCATTACCGGGAGGGCGCCGATAACGGCGGATATCGCTTCGTAAGCCCAGCCTACGGCGTATACCGCCCAGGGCGGCAGGGAAAGCAGTAGCGGCATTTTTACGCCCATGCTCGCGGCCAGCAGGGTTATGAATTCCCGCCAGGCGTAGGAACGGCTTTCGCAGACGTAAAAAGTGCCGCCGTCGAATTTGGCGGTTTCCAGGGTTTC
This sequence comes from Elusimicrobia bacterium RIFOXYA12_FULL_57_11, assembly GCA_001800275.1. GTDB lineage: Bacteria > Elusimicrobiota > Elusimicrobia > Elusimicrobiales > UBA9959 > UBA9959. Next base: position 8,380 of record MGVB01000050.1, on the reverse strand, counting down.
AACCAGGGCCCGCACCAGGTCGTTCAGGTAAACAAAACTGAAGCGGCCGCTGGCCGAGCCCGCGTTTACCATTACGCCTTTGCGTACCCACTCGGCTATTTTGGAAAAACCGGAATCCTTTTTGCCGTAAATGATGGGCGGCCGCAGTATTACGAACTGCCCACGCTTGAATTTTTTTACCGCTTTTTCCCCCTCAAGCTTGCTTAAGCCGTAATAGGATATCGGCGCTTCCGGCTGGCTCTCCGTATTTGGCGCGCCGCTGCCCGCCGGGCCGCCGGCCGCCAGGCTTGAGAGGTACACTATTTTTTTTAACGTGGGGGTGGCTTCGGCGGCTTTTGTAAGGTTGGCCGTGCCGGCCGCGTTGGCTTTAAGGAAGCCCGCTTTAGAGCGGCAGAATAAAGCGGCGGCAAGATGCACCACGGCATCGGCGCCTGCCAGCGCATGCTTAAGATTTTCAATGTCGGAAAAATCAGCTTCGGCGTAGGCGGCCCCGGGCAGCGGCGCGGCCGGGCGGCGCCGGGTTATTATGCGCACTGCAAAACCTTTTTCCAGCAGCGTTTTTACCAGGGCGCTGCCCACAAAACCTGTGCCCCCGGTTACGGCTATGGTCGTCATATTTTTTTTACGGCTTTCTGCGCCTCTTCGCCCAGGTCCTTTACGCCGTTTTTAATTTCTTTGTCCAGGTTTATCCCGAAACGCTTCATGCCCGAGTTCAGGGTGGCGCGGTCGGGATATTTGCCATTCTGGAGTTTTTCCAGTACGCTGGTCTTATCCTCCTGCGGCATGGTGAAGGCCAGCGAAAGCCCCAGCAGGAAAAATATGGCCAGGTTCAGCACCATTCCCAACGCCCCGCTTAGCAGGCGCGCCAGTGCTACCGCCGTGCCTAAAAACAAGGTGAACCCGGTCCAGAGCAGCAGGGAGATGGCCAGGTAATAATTGCCGAAAGGGCCGGTTTCCGGGTAGGCCGCAAAAAAGGCCAAGTGCAGCAGCGCCACTAAGGCGATCTTGAATAAGAGCGACATGGTTTCTCCTTTGAAGTTGACGGGTTAGTCCCCGGCTTTGAATTCTACGTGCACGGTAAGCGTGTCCTCAAAAAAATCGTCGGGCAGGGGCGGGAACGGGGCGGAGCTCTGCGCGGCGGCTTCGGAAGCGTTGTCGAACAGCCTGTTGCCGGAGGACTTCTCCACCGCCACGTTTTTTATGTCGCCGTTCCTTTTTATTGTGAATTTAACGGTGCTGCGCAGGTTGCCGCCCGAAGGCATTTTGCCCGTCCAGGAGTTCCACAGGGCTTCCCTTACCTGGGCTATGTACCAGGGGTACGGGAAATTCTTGGAGTCCGTTACCAGGGCCGTGGAATTCTGCTCGTCGCCGGCCTGCGGGGCGTCTTGGGCGTCGAAAAGCGTGGCCCCCCCGGAAAGCACGCTTGGCTTTGGCAGCGCGCCGGACGAAAAATCGTCTTCGTCCCTGGCTTCGGCCTTTGCGGTTGGCGCGGCCGCGGATCTTTTATCCTGCGCGCCGTCGTGTATGGCTACTACTTTGGAGGCCCCGATGAAGTCTATATAGTAGGTCTGCTCCTTTTTTTTAAGCAGCGGGTTGTTGGCGGCAAAAAATAAAAGGCCTATTACGAACAGCAGGTGGGTGGAGGAGGAATAAATCAGGTAATTCCGCATTCTTTTTACTTGCCGTCATCGGGCGTAACGGCTATGCCTATTTTCCCGGCTCCGAGTTTCTTGGCGATGTCGAGCACGGTTACCACGCGCTCTACCGGCACGGCCTTGTCGGCTTCCACCAGCAGGGTTTTTTTATAGGCTTTGGCGAAGCGCAGTATAAGTTCTTTTTCCAGGCGCTGAAAGCGCACCTGCCTGCCGTCTACGGATATTATCCCGTTGGCGGCCAGCTGCACTTTTATCACGCCCTCGTCGGCGCCTTTGGTGCCGGTTACGGCCTTGGGCAGGCTTACCGGTATCTGTGACTGCACCAAAAACGGAGTGATAACCATGAAAATGATAAGCAGTATCAGGGAAATATCAATAAGCGGAATCATGTTCATTTCCGCTATTATGCCGTTGTTTTTGCCGTGTACGCGCATGGCGGTTTAAAGGCTGCTGAATTCCCTGTGGGCGGCGCGGTCTATTACCTGCTCGGTAAGCCAGTTCACTTCGCTCGAGAATTCGTTGGCTTTATGCGCAAAGTAGTTGTACGCCACTATGGCCGGGACGGCCACAAAGAGGCCCGCCGCGGTGTTCACCAACGCCTCGGCTATGCCCATGGCTACTACCGAGGGGCCGGCCCCCGCGTACATCGAAAGATCTTTGAACGCCCGCATTACCCCTAAAACCGTGCCGAACAGTCCTATGAAAGGGCTGACGCTGCCTATGGTGGCTATGGCGGTGAGGCTTTTGTTGAGGCGGGAGACCTGCCATTCTACGGCTTTTTCGGCCAGCTCCCGTTTTTCAAGGGGACTCCCGTAGTTAGCCAGCACTTTGTGCAGTATTTCCCCGGCCGGGGTCTTGGTCTTGGCGCAGTGTTCCGACAGCTGTTTTAATTCCCCTGTCTTCAGCAGCGCATGGGTTTTATGTACCAAGTCTTCCATACCGCTGAAAGTGCGTTTGTATACCGTCCAGCGTTCCCAGATAAGCGCAATGGAGTAGATGGAAAGGCCCACCAGGAAGAACAGGATGGGGCCGCCGGCCGTTATAAGTTGCTTTATGGTTATATTCATAGGTGCCCGGTTTCTACCGGTGTATGAAATTATAGCAATTCAAACGGCGCAGTTCGCGCCGGAACGGGCGGGAACCCGCCGCACGGTGAGCGTTCAGGGTCAGGCTTTGCGGAAAGCGAATTTTACCCGGCTTTCCAGGTTCTCGAAATAGCCGGAAAGGATCCTGAGCTTTGAGCTGAGAACCCCGTAGAGTTCTTCCTGTTCGCGGGACTTTATTCCTTCCACCGCTTCAAATTCTTTTACCTGGTTGATTGCCTGGGCCAGTTCCGCCCGGATCTTTCCCAGTTCCTGGTCGCGCCAGCTAAGGTCGGCACGCAGAGAGCCTATCTCTTCGCAGAATTTCTTGCTCTGTTCTTCCGCGTCGCGGCGCTCGTCCAGCATTATGTGCTGGAATTCCTCGTTTTTACCCAGCAGCGAGCTGAGGTTGTCCCCCAGTGTGCGGGCCAGCATGTCTTTTTCTTCCAGCTGGGACTTAACTTCCTTAAGCTCTTCCTGCAGCGCCTGCGCCCGTTCGGTTTGGGCAAGTTCCGCCTGCCTGGCGGCCGCGGCGGCCGCTTCGCGCTGGGCGTGCATGGCCTCTTTAAGGTGTAGCATCTCCGCGCTTTTCTCGGAAAGCGTCTGGGTAATTTCCGAAATCTTGTCCTCGGAACGTTTTTTCAGCGTCTTATAAAGCATTTCCCAGGAGGGGTGTTCCCCTTTTACCGGCTGGGTATTGGCGATATTGCGTCTTAATTTTTCGGCGATAGCCCGGGATTCCCAGTCTTTCTTTTTAAGGGCGGCGTCGAAAGCGGTTTTTTCGGAGTTGTAGGATTTGCGCAGTTCCCTTACGTCGCGCTCAAGGCTTGAATTCTTGGCGATGGCTTTTTCAAGCAGGGAGCGGGCGGCGATTTCCTCGGCGGCCTGCGCCGTGCGCGGGGGCTTGGGTTTTACGGGAGCTTGGGGCGGTGTTTCTATCAGGGACTGAAAGTCCGGCATGAGGACGGCCTCGGTCCACTGGCCCAGCGCTTTTTCGGGGCAGACCAGCGTAGAGCGGGTGAACCCGGTTATAAGCGCAGCGTCTTTGGCGAAAAAGGGGCCGCGTATGCTTTTTTTGATGTACGCGTAATAACGTGTTTCAAGAGGAGCTGTCATGCTTAAATCATAACAAAGGGGTGTTACAAAGAGATTACAGAATAAAACAGGTAGTGTTCTGCGGCGGCGAGGGGCGGGGTTACAAGGGCTAGCAAAACCTTCCGAAGGCCGAGGCTTGCGTAAGCGCCGAGGCCTGAGGAGGAGCGAGGCCCGGCTTTAGAGCGAAGCATAATTATGCTTCGCGTCCGGGTCGCAAGGCCGCAGGCAATTTCCTGCGTAAGCGAAATTGCCGAGGCGGGTTCGCGCAAAACCGCTATGCGGTTTATGCGTGACAGGCCACGGTGTGGCCGAGCGTGTTTTGATAGCCCTTGTAACCCCGCCCCTCGCCGCTCTCCCCCCTTCAGGCGAGGTTCTTCAGGATATTGGTGCGGGTTACGGGTGAGATCACGCCCCGTTCCGTTATCAGGGCCGTTATGAGGGAAGCCGGGGTGACGTCGAAAGCAGGATGGCGGGCCTTTACGCCTTTCGGCGCCAGCCACACGTTCTTGATGCGCACCACTTCGTCTATGGAGCGCTCTTCTATTACTATGGCGTCACCGGTGCGCGCCTGCGTGTCTATGGTGGGAGTGGGCGCGGCCACGTAGAACGGAATCTTGTGGTGCCGCGCTATTACGGCCAGGCCGTAGGTGCCTATCTTGTTGGCCGTGTCGCCGTTGGCGGCAATGCGGTCGGCGCCCACCACTATGGCGTTAACACCACATGTCTTTATGATGTGGGCCGCCATATTGTCGGTAATAAGCTCCGCCGGTACGCCGCCGCGCATAAGTTCCCAGATAGTAAGGCGTGCGCCCTGCAGGTATGGGCGCGTTTCGCAGGAATAGGCGTGTTTTATTTTCCCCAGCGCGTG
>MGVB01000050.1:0-3613 GCA_001800275.1 Elusimicrobia bacterium RIFOXYA12_FULL_57_11 | reverse complement strand
GTCATGATCACGGTGCCGCGCGGCAGTAGTTTAGCTCCGTGGCGCCCCATGGCCAGGCAGGCGGCCTCGTCCTCGGCGGTGATAAGCCGGGCTTCACGGTCCAGGCGGGCGCACAAGCGTGTGCGCGCGGCAGGGGTGAAGCGGCCAGGGGTGGCGGCCGCAAAAGCCATGGCCGCGGCCAGCATACGGTCCGCCGCGTAAAAGAGCGCCACCGCGGTGGGGCGCGCCGCCTTGAGCAGCGCTGCCGTCCTCAGGGCTTCTTTTTTTAATTCTCCGGCGTTTGCGGGGCGGCGCCGGGCTATTTCCAGCGTAAAGCCGAAAGCGGCCGCGCAGCCTATAAGCGGGGCGCCGCGCAGGGCCATGTCCTTGGTGGCCTTTGCCACGCCGGCGGCGTCCTTAACGGTTATAAATGCAATACTGGCGGGCAGGAGCCGCTGGTCCAGGATCTTTAATATGCCTTTCTTGAATATGAGTCTGGGAGGAATCATACTTTGAAGGGTCCGAGCGTCTGGGGGGTGGTATCCCTTCCAGGCTCCCGGCCCGTTAGTTTCAGGGTATGGCGTCCAGGAGATTTTTAAGCTGTTCTTCGGTTTTGCCGGTTATCTCAACGGTTTTTTCGCGGCCTTTCGCCCCGCGTATGATATTTACCATCTTTGTGGGAACTTCAAAGAATTCCGAAAGATAGTCGCGCAGGAGCACGTTTATCTTAAGGTCTTCGGCCGCCACGCATACTTTCACGCGCAGGACGCTGCCTATGCGGGAAACCACTTCATTGTCTTCGCAGTTCGGTATTACTCGTACTTTTACAATCATTTTTATACCTCTTCTGTCGCCGCCGCGGCTATTTTCCTGCGCCGCGGCTGGTGGTTTCCCCCTGTGCAGTTTCCGGGGTGGGAGCCTTGCCGGCCGGCTCCTTTACAGCAAAAATCAGGCAAATAATGCGCTGCCTATGCGCGGCAGGTTGGCCCCAGCCTGTACCGCCAGTTCAAAGTCCCCGCTCATGCCTAGCGAAAGGTAATTTTTAAAGCCATGCTTGCCCGCGCTCAGCGGAAAATCCCTGTCGAAAATCGTTTTAGCTGCCGCAAAGACGTTCTTTAATTCCTGCGCGGTTGCGCCGGCGGGGGCTATGCCCATATAGCCGCGGGGCGCCAGGTTCGGCATAGCTTGTACGGCCGCCAGCAGTTCACCCGCCTGCGCCAGGCCAACGCCTGACTGCGAGGCTGAGGCGGTTAATTTCAACTGTATAAGTACCGGCATAACTTTACCGCAGGCTCCCGCGTGACGGTTAACTTCGGCGGCTATCTTTACGCTGTCGATGGAATCTATCCAGTCAAAAATTTCAACCGCCGCCCTGGCTTTGTTTGTTTGCAGGTGTCCGATGAAGTGCAGGGAGAGTACGGTCCGGGCGGCGGCAAGATTGCCTTTTGTCCACTTGGACGCGGCGTCCTGTACTTTGTTCTCGCCCGCTGTTTTGATGGCGCCGGCGTCCAGCAGGAGTTTTACGTCAGGTGAGGCGGCATACTTGGTAACGGCTAATAGTTCAACGGCGGAGGGATCTCTGCCTGCCGCCGCGCAGGCCCGGGCTATACGGGTATTAATGTCAGCCAAATTGGTCAGGAGCGCGCTCTTGCGTGTGATTTCGGCGGTTGGCATCGGGATTACTATATTTTAGCAAAAAAGCCCGGTTTTTCATAGATAAATCGGGTCCTCCGGCGTATGGCCATGTGCTAATCGCATAAATGATATTATTGATGCATGTCACTCCCCCCCGCTTTCTGGCTGCTCATAATGGCGGAAGCGCTGATGACCGCCGGCTACTCGGTTTCGTTTCCTTTCCTGGCGCTTTATCTTACCGGGCATCGCGGTGTTCCCATGGCCTGGGTGGGGCTTTTCCTTTCCCTTTCAATGCTGGTGACGTCCGTTTCCCAGGTAATAGGCGGTGAGATCTCCGACGCTATCGGGCGGCGCAAGGTGATGGTGCTTTCACTTACCCTGCGGGCGGTATTGATAGGCGTTATCGCCTGGGTTATCTGGAGCGGCGCCGGGCTTTGGGCAATTTTCCTTTTCCACCCCCTTGGCATGTTTATCGGGTCTTTTTTTCAGCCGGCGGCGCGCTCGTGGGTAGCTGACTATGTTCCCCCCGCGCACCGTATGAAGGCGTATGGTTTTATGCGGATGGGTACCAACGCGGGTTGGGCCGTGGGGCCGGCTATCGGCGGGCTGCTGGCTGCCGGGTCCTACGCCGCCCTGTTCTTCGTGAGCGCGGCGGTTTATTCGGTGTGCGCGGTGGTAATCTTCATGTCGGTCAAAGATAAGCCGGGGGCGGCCAGAGGCGGTATGGACGGGTTCAGCCTGCGCGGGGCGGCGCGCACGCTGCGCAACCCCCATTTCCTGCGCTTCTGCGTTTTTAGTTTTACGATGTGCGCCGCCATGAGCCAGCTTGTTGTGACCACTTCTCTTTATTCAAAGACATACCTGGGTTTTTCCGAGCGGCAGATAGGGCTGCTGTTCACGCTCAACGGCAGCGTTGTGGTGCTGCTGCAGTATTTTATGACGCGGGCGCTGGACGGCTGGCGCATTACTACCGGCCTTACGCTGGGCGCTTTCTGTTACGCTGCTGGCTATCTGGGCGTGGGGTACGCTTCTTCGTTCTATATGGCGGCTGCGGCTATTTTTGTGGTTACGCTGGGCGAGTTGGCAGTGTCGCCGGGGCTACAGGCCCTGGGGGCCAACATGGCGGCAAGGAACGAGAAGGGGCGCTACCTGGGTGTGCAGGGGCTGTTCCAGCAGGTGGGCAGCGCCACGGGGATTTTCCTGGGTTCCAACGCCATCGGCCATATAAGCCCGCGTTTCCAGCAGGGGCCTTGGTATATCATCGCTTTCCTGGCGTGCGTCTCCGCCGCCGGCTTCTGGAGCCTGGGCGGCTTTCTGCCCCGCGCCCAGAACGGCCTCCCTTCCCCGGAACCCCTTGCCCCTCCCCCCGCCGACAATCCCGAAGCCGCGTAAGCAAAATCCTGAAATGGCACGGGATGTCCAGGCGGTGTGGCCGGTGGGGTATCCCTGCAAACCCGGGCAGAGGAAATCCTTGCGTCGGTTTCCCCCCACCCCGGGATAATTAGGGGTGGGGCCCCCTTTCCGCAACGGGTTTGCAGGAGTACCCACCGGCCGCACCATCCCAAGTAGTTTTTAGCGTCTTTATGATAAGTAAGGGGTTTGCTTGGAGGGGCGGGGATGGTATGGGGTTGGAGGGCCCTCACGGAGGTTGAGGCTTGCGTAAGCGCCGAAACCGAGTGAGGAGGGGCGGGCACGGTGTGTCCCGACCCCGTGCCTGAGAACTCCATCCCTTGACAGGTCCCCGACTGAACATCTCGCGGTTCTGCGCACTATAGTATCTGTGGTTTTATCCGGCGCTGGAAGCGGCCGGTGAAGGTTTTGGGGGCGGCGAGCTCGCCGGATTCGGCGATGACCTGGCCGCGGAGGATGGTGTATTTCGGGAAGCCGTAAAGGCGCCGGCCCTGCCAGGGGGAGAAATCCGTGTTGTGCCGCATTTTGCGCCAGTCCGCCTTGGCGGAGGCCGACGGGTCGATTATGGCGAAGTCCGCGTCCGCGCCTG
>MGVB01000049.1 GCA_001800275.1 Elusimicrobia bacterium RIFOXYA12_FULL_57_11 | reverse complement strand
CGCGCGGCCGGCAGCAGCCCGGCGCGCCACAACGCTTTCTGGATCTCACCGGCGTACCATTGATAGACATGCGCTGGCGGATGGATCTCGTCGAATTCCGGGGCGTGGTCGTCCGGGAGTTTTTCAGACAGTCTGAGCGTGGGGATATCCTGCGGGGTAAACGATTCGTTATACCCGCCTCCGTCCCCGGGAGGGCGGAGGATTATTATGGGTATGCTATCGCCGTATTCCCGGCAGAATTCCCCGAATTGCCTCTCCTCGCTGACCATGTTCTCATAATCTCTTTTCCAGCCGGCGGTGTCCGCGTCCGGGGACATTGCCAGGCGGTTGACGGAGAAAACCATGGCGCGCAGCAGACGCCAGTGGCGCAGGAAATCAAGGCTGCGCGGCCAGCAGAAGCGCAGGTTCTCGCGGTAAAGGCCGGGGTCCAGGTCGAAATAGCGTTTAAAGGGCTGGCCGTAAAGGAAGGGTCTTCTTCCCCTGTTGCGCGTTTGAAATATCAGCAGGTCTGGTGAGTATTCCCGTATTATCTTCCCGGCCGCCGCCAGGTTCTGCGGGATAACATAGGCGCACACCCCGGCGTTCCATACTTCATATTTGCCTGGTGAGCGGCTGTTAAGGAGGCTCTCCAGCCGGGCCGGGTAGGTTTGGTGGTCGTTTACCATGGCGCCGTAGGTGTTGGAACTTCCCAGGCAAAATATGCGGGTAACGCCGGCGGGTTTTACCGGGCTGCGCGGCCGGTCCCGGAAGCCGAGGGAGTTTATTGTGACTTTCCTGCTGCCGCGGTCTTTAAATACCATGGCCGCGCCAGGTTTCAGTTCATAATGAAGCCTTGGATCTTCCGAGGGCCGGTGCACTTCAAGGTCGGCGTTCTGGTAATAGAGCAGGGGGGCCAATATCCGCATGTCGAGGCTGGTCCAGGTTATGAAGCCTTCCGCCAGCGCAAGCAGCAGCAGGCATTCCAGAACCAGGAGCGCTGGCAGACGGAAGGCTTTAAGTCCGGAGATGGCGGTAGTGGCGGTGTCCATGTTATTGAGCCGGCGCGCGGGAGCCTGAAAGCGCGCTTAAGCGCCCGTGCCTTATTCCTGTGGCCTTTAAATCATGGGGTTCCAGAGGATACCGGTAATTTTACATAATTAGGTTTGCCGCGGGCCGACTGACAGGGAGGCCGAACGCTTTATCGGAGATTTTTGTAGAATGGTTTTACAGGCAAACGTCAACTGGCGCCTATGACATTCAACAGCAAAAATAATATTCCCGGTTCGTTATTTCTGTCCCTGTGCGGCGGAGCTTCCCGCAAGCGGCTGCTCTGTGTGTTTTTTGCGGTCATGGCAACAGCCGCCGCGGCTGAAGGCTTGTACAGGCTCAGTTGGGTGCATAAGCGCGCGTTCGGGCCGGATATAGATAAAAGCCAGCATTTTCCTCTTTATGTGGTGGGCGGGGCTACCGCCGCGGGAGAGCCCTATTCCCCCGGAATTACCCTGTCCGGTTTGATCGGTTATTTTTTCGACGGCCATATAAATGATGAAAAGATCCGTGTATTCAATCTGGCCAGGGCGGGGGAATCTATTTATTCGCAGACTGCCGCCCTGGAGCGTGCTCTGCGTCTGCGGGGCAGGCAGTATTCCGGGGTCGTAGTTGTTTATCCTGACCATGAAGAAGCGGTTAGCCTGCGCGGAGGCTTGCTGTATGTATGGTTCCAGGAAAAGATATTGTCCAGGTCCATGCTGCTTGCCGACTTGTGGTATTACGCGGAGAAGAAATTCCCATGGCTCAGGGTAAGAACGGCGGATACTTACGGGTATAGGCTGCGCCGCCTGCTGGAAATCAGTCTTAACCATGGTTTAACGCCCATCCTGTCAACCGTGGTCTCAAATGAAGCGGAGTTGTCCGCCGCCGATAAATTGCCGCGCGCGACAAGCCTGCATAATGAACTCATCCGGAGCCTGGCGGCCCGGTATTCCATCCCCTGTGTGGACGCCGTGCAACTGTTCGCCGCGCGTTCGCCGCGCGGCCCGTCCGGCGGCGGCCTGTTTTCCGACGGGCAGCGCCCGGATATGGCGGGCTATCTGCTGCTGGCTGACGCCTGCGCGCAAAAGATCTCCGTACTCTTCGGCGAACCTTTGCGGCGCGCTAGCCCCTCGCCGGCGCAGGCGTTTAAAATATTTTCATACGGGGAGGAAGACCAGGCTTATGCCCGCGTCAGGAGCGGCAGGTGGTTCTTAAGCGCGGCCGCGCTGCACGCTTCTCCCGGTAAAAGGCTTCGGCGGGCTATGGACTGTTTCAAAAGCGCTATCGAGCTGGACCCTTATAATTTTTCCGCCTGGTTGGGGCTGGGCCTGACGGAGGCCGCTATGCGCGGGAACCTGTTCTCGGATGAACGCGGTCTCAAGTGGCTGGCCAAATACCGGTTGTTCGACGGCGTGGAGTACAGCTGCACCAGGGGGCAGCTGAACGCTATCCTGGAAAAGCTGGAATTCCTGGGCGTGCCGGAGAACGTTCTGGTAAAGATAGAGGACGCCGCCGCAAGGCAGCTTGCCGCGGTGCAGACTGAAGGCGCGGCTGCGAACCCGGAGATAGAACAGACAATCGCGCGTAAGCCGCCGGACCCCGAAGATCGCGACCTGGACATCCGCATGGCGCTATGCGCCAGGCTCGCTGGGGGAAATAAAAGAGAACAGGCGCTGCAGGCTTGTCAGAACGTGGTTTATTCGGCGGAGCCCGTAAATGGCGGCAACCGGGAGGAACGGAATTTCGTGCGCAACGACGCGGCGTTAGTGAGCTGCAGGCTGCTTAAAGAACTCGGCAGGGAAGAAGAAGCGCGGGAACTGCTTTTGTGGACGGTAAAGACCGCGCCGGAGTCCTGGCCGGGGCTGGCTCTGGCAAAACAGGCGCTTGAACGGCGTTAGTGCGCTTACTCCCGGATCTTTTTCAGGCTAACGTGCGGCTGTGTCCGCGGGCAGCAACTTGTTGCGCAGGAGCCAGGTAAAAATTTCAGAGGCGTACCAGCGGTACACATACTCCGGAGGGTGGATATTGTCGAAGTCAGGAGAATGAACTTTCGGCAGGTTGTCGGCCAAACGGATTACCGGGATATCCAATACGGAGAACGCCGATTCAACTACGGAGCCGCCCGGCACTACCAGCCGCGCCATGCGTATCTTTTGCCGGTTCTCCTCATATAACTCGCTGAACACCCGCAGTGCGCTGTCACTCATGACCAGCCCGTTATGCGTCTTATAGGCGGTATAATCCGCGGCCGCGGCCAGGCGGTTTATGTAGAAAAATACCGCCCGCAATAAACGCCAGTGGCGGATGAAATTCAGGCGTTTCGGCCACCCGAAGCGGAGATTCTCAAGGTAAAGCTCCGGGTCCCCGTCAAAATACCGTTGAAACGGCTGTCCGTGCAGGAATGGCCGCCTGCCCACGTTATTCAGCTGGAAAAGCAGCAGGTCGGGAGAATATTCCCGGATCATGGTTTTGGCCGCTGCAACCGTTTGGGGGATTACATAGGCGTTGACGCCGGCGTTCCATACCTCGTATTTGCCGGGCCAGCGGCTGTTCAGCAGCTGCTCCAGCCGGGCCGGGTATGTCTGGGAATCTCTGACCTGGGCTCCGTAGGTGTTGGAACTGCCGAGGCAGATAATACGGGTTACCCCGGGCGGTTTGGCTTTTTTCCGCCGGGGACCGCGGAACCCGAAGTCATTGATAGTTATTTTGTGCTTTCCTGTGTTTACAACGCCCGGCTTAAGTTCGTAGTGCAGGGTTATATCTTCGGAGAGCCGGTGCGCTCCAAGATCGCCGCTCTGGTAGTAGAGCAGGTCTTTAAGGAGGAGCATGTCGAGGTTGCGCCAGGCCACAAAACCTTCCGCCAGGATAAGCAGAGCGGCGCACTCAATTAAAAGCAGTACATGAAAATGAGAGGTTCTGAGCCGGGAGAGGGGTGAGGTATTGATGGGCATCGTTCGTTATCAGATCTGCCGGCTATTATTTTACACAAAATCCCGGTATTACCGGTGCCGTTCGCCTGGTTTTGCCTGCGGAAACGCCGTTATGTTTTTTGTATCATACTGCATACGCTTTTAACCCGGCGGCGTGGAACTATGCCGGCGCGGGGAATAGGGATATGCAGCAAGACGCCAACAATAAATCTTCGCGCGCGCGTTATCCGGCGCAGTTTCGGCGGGCACCGGTGAAGGGTGTTTTTTTCGTCCTGGCGGCAGCTTTTGTACTGGCCTTGGCGGCGGAGGCCGGCTACCGCGGTTTCTGGCGTGTAAAGTGCGCCTGGACCGGACGGCAGGATACAAGCGGGTATTTCGATCTTTACGTGGTGGGGGATTGGACTGCCGCCGGACAGCCGTATGCCCCGGGTATTACCCTCTCCTCCCTTGTTTCCCGCATGTTCGCCGGCCGGGTGCAGGGACGGCCGGTCAGGGAATTCGACCTGACCATGCGGGATAGTTCCGTTTACTCTCAATCGGCTGCGTTGGAGTATGCGCTCCGGTGCCGGGCGCCCGGCGCTCCGGGAGTTGTCCTTGTTTACCCGGGGCATGCCGACGCGCTTGGCGAGTGCCGGCCGGGGCCGGGCGCATGGCTGAGGCAAACTCTTTCAAGGCGTTCTCTGGTGTTTAACGATCTGGCCTACTACGCAGGCAAAGTGTTTCCCTTTCACTATATAAAGACCCGGCGCACTTATGAATATCACGTTGAGCGCATTGTCGCCGCTGGTTTAAAAAAAGGGGTGTTGCCGATCTTATCCACGGTGGTGGTAAATGTATCGGATATGGGTCCGGGCCTTTTTTTACGCTCTGCGGGGGCCGGCATTGAGGCGAAAGCTATAGTCGCCAAAGGGCTGAGCCTGAAATCCGGGGGGCGGCGTGAAGAGGAATTTCGCTACTATTTAAGCCAGGCCAAAACGCATCCGGAAATGCGTTCGTACCTTAAATATCGCGCGGCAAAAACCTGTCAGGAGACGGGCAGGTTTAAAGAAGCCGCCGGTCTTTATTCAGAGCTCATAGAGACCGCCGAGCTTGACGATAATTACGGACGTCCGTCCCGGTGGCAGGACGACGTTATAAGGGCCCTGGGAGTGCGGCGGTCGATCCCGGTGGTGGAGGCCGTGGAGCTCTTTAAACAAAATTCCCCGCACGGGCTTGTGGGCAACAACCTGTTCACGGACGGGATCATGCCGAACATGGCCGGCTACCTGCTGCTGGCCGGCGCGTACGCGCGCCATATTTCCACGGCCTTCAATGAACCTGTCCGGATGCTCTTTGCCGGCCCGGAAGACGTTTTTGAAAGTTTTTCGTATACAAAGCGTGCCCGGGCCAACGCCCTTGTCCGCAGCGGGCGATGGCTGTTCAATGTTTCCGCGCGGCATTCTTTGCCCGGGGAAAGGCTGGCCGCCGCCCGCCGGTGTTTTAAGGATGCCATCTCGCTGGACCCTTACAGTTTTTCTGCGTGGCTTGCGCTGGGACTGACCGAGGCGGCTATGCGGGGCAGCCTCCTGTCAGACGAGGCGGAACTGCGTTGGCTGAAGCAGCTTGGAGCGACTGATTACCATACCGCGGATTATAATATCCAAGATCCGCAGCTGCCGGAAATACTGGTTAAGCTGCGTTCATATGGGGTGCCTGCCCCTATAGTTGAAAAAATATCCATGGGTCAGGCCGCAATGGCGGCCGCCTCGGGCAAGGCCGGCGCTGAAAAGTTATAGCTCAGGTATTATGCACTTCCCAAGACTGCTGACAGAGGGGTATTTATGAGGGCCGCGCCAGGCCGGGCTACAGTGCGCGCCCTTAAAATAACGGCGGCTATGCTGGCCGCGGGTTTATGCTCTTGCACCTTGCAGGAAGGCTCCGAGATAGCGCCGTATCTTAACTTCATAGAGCGCAATAAGCGGCATTCGGTTCCGGTAACCACCGCGGCGTTTCAGGAATCATTCCAGGCGGCTTCTGAATTCTTGAAAAAAAATCCGCACGGGAAGGTTGTCAAAGACCTGCGGGGGAGAATAATACGTGAATTGCACATAGCTTTCCTGCTGAACGCGCTGGACAGCAGAGAACTGACGGTGAAAACGCTTTATTCCCGTACACACAGCGGCTATACCGAAAAAAAAATTTCGCTAACCGACCCGCAGGCAGGTGAATTTTTCGCCTTATTGCTGTTTCCGGACAAGGCCGCGGCACAGTACCCGGCTATCGTGGGGCTGCACGGGCACGGAGGGGCTCCTGACACCGGCATAGGCATTGCCATGGCCCGCGAAGGTTTTGCCGTAGCCCTTATTTATTTCCGCGCCATGAACGGCGGCCGGGCGGAAAAAACCAGTACCGAGAAATTGTACGCCAATGGGTTCACCTTGATGGGTTTGCGGGTTTATGAAACCCTGCTCCTGGTAAAATACCTGAAAAGCGCGGGTTTCATAGACCCCGGCAGGATAGGGATTATGGGACATTCCGGCGGCACCAGTGTTGCCCGCCTGGTTTCCTGGCTGAACCCCGGGTTCTATGCGGCGGCTTATGATATGCGGGTCTCATTTTTAAGGAGGTTCGAGGACCGGCCGGAAGGCGTTCATTGCGAAACGATCCCCGCCTTGGCTTATTATGATCCACAAATAAACGATTTGGCCGCGTTGCCGTTTTATGCGCGTGAATTCAGGTATGGCTATGCCGGGCCGGGAGAACAACGGGAACTGGTGCGTTTTTTTAAAGACAACCTGGCGCAATCCGTGCCGCCGGGCGAACGGAGGTTCAGGAGCCTGTCCCTTTCAGGCATCAGCCCGGTAGAGCCGCCGGCAGCTTCTCCTTTCACTGCCGCGCTTGTCGCGTACCTGGAGGCGGCCGTCGGTAAAGTAAAAGCCGCGCTTAAGCGCGCGGCCGGCGCAAAAGAGTCTGCAGGTGAGCGGGGGCTTCATTCTGAAGTAGCGGGGCCTGCCGCCAATAGTCCCGAAGTCCGCGCGGAGCGCTGCTTCATTCTGGCTGGGGGAAGCAATAAGGAATTGGCGCTTGGGGCCTGTCAAAGCGCGGTGTATGAGGCTTATTCCGGGAAGGGGAAGATCTCACCTGCCTCCAGGATGCGGGCCAGTGCCGCTTCGTTCGAAAGCTACAAGCTGCTTAAGGCCCTGGAGCGCGGGGAGGAGGCGTACGAAACCCTGCTCTGGACGGTTAAAAACGCGCCGTCCGCCTGGCCGGGACTTCCGGCGGCCGAAGCCGCGCTTGAAGATACGGTTTTAACCGGTCCGGCGCGCGTTACAGGTGTAAGTTCCGGCGCAATCAACGGGGGCATATGACGCTTAAGAGAATTCTTGAACCGGAGATCATGCACAGCGCCGAGGCGGCCCTCGAGTATGAGGCTATAGACCACACCGCCGCTAACGCCGCGTTCGCCGGGCTGCTGGCCGCCGTCATCGGGCTCAAGGGCGGAAAATTGCTGGATCTTGGTACCGGGCCCTGCGACCTCCCCATCGCCATCTGCCGCAGGATCTTGGGCGTGAAAATAACCGCCGTGGAACTGGCGCCGTCCATGCTGAAGCTGGCTTCCAAGCGGATAGCGCGCGCTGGGCTGGCCGGGCGCATCTCCCTGGTGAAGGCGGACGCCAAAGCCACCGCCTTTCCTTCCGGGGCTTTCGATTGCGTGATCTGCAACAACCTCATTCACCATATCGCGGACCCGGGTTTGATCTTCCGGGAAATCGCGCGCTTGTGCCGGCCGGGCGGCGGCATTCTTCTAAGGGACCTGCGGCGTCCTGCCAACCGGCGGCGGATTTCCGCCATGGTGGCCCGGTGTGCCGGTAGCGATACCCCCTGCCAGCAGGAATTGCTGCGCAGTTCCATGCATGCGTCCCTGCGGGTGGCGGAAGTGCGGGGATATGCGCTGCGCGCGGGGCTGGCGGATTTTGCGCTGAAGGCGGACGGTGAAAGGCATTGGCAGCTGCAGCGCCCGGTAAGGGGCACGACGGGCCGCCGTTAAGCCTTACTGCCAGGATTCAACTATATTCAGTATTTTTGGGATGCTCTTTTTTATGGAGAGCAGTTCTCCTGCTATGGAGTGGGAATCTTTTTTCCGGGTAGCGGTTACGGCCAGCAGGAGGCCGCCTATTTTATCCAGCAGCGCGCTGTTCAGGCTTTTGGCGAAAACTTCGTATCTGAAAGCCGGCGGCCGCGTGGAAAGTATGAATCGGGCGTCGCCCTTGTCCGTGGCAAGCCTGAGGATTATTTTTCCGTCAGCCGCGGTCGGCACATTTTCTACCGTAAGTTTCCCGCCCAGCCGGCCTATCAGGTCCTTCAGTTTCGCGTTTTGCGGCGCGTCGGCGCCGTGCTCTTCGGCCTGGAGCACAAAATAATCCCCGTGCACCCGGTTGTCCGCGGGGTTTATCAGTATATCCTCGCTCCTGGCCAGCACCGAACAGGCTACTTCGGCCCTGCCTTTTTCCAGGGTGAAGGCCAGGCTTTCGTGGCTGTCGAATCCCAGCTTCAGGCTGATCTCGTTGCGGCGAAGCAGGGTATTCAGTTGTGACCGCGGCCGGGCTAGCTGGCCGCGCATGTGCGCGTAGGCGGATGTTATATGGGGGTTTACCGTGTACGCCGCCTCATAGAGCTCTTCTATGGTTTTTTTCCTGTCATGCCCGAGCATGCGGTACAAATACATCAGCAGGTGAGAGTCGTCCATCCTGGCGGCGGTGGGCTTGCGGCTGCCCTTCAGTTCGTCTATAAACTGGCGGATATGCTGGTTGGACCGCTGGTTCTGGATCTCCTTTTCCTGCCAGTCCAGTCCGTCTTTTTCGTCGAAGGAGGACTGGCAATAAAGTCTCATCGCCTCTTTCAGCTTGAAGCCGAATTTTTCCGGGTTTCGGTAGAACGGCGACCCCTCGGCCATATGGAAGGACCCGACGGTATAAGAATTCACCAGGTCCTTGGTGGCTTTAAGCCAGTCTTCCATTTCCCTGACGTCAGCCCAGGTTTCGGTGGGCATGCCGGTGATAAGCAGGACATGGTTCCAGATTCCCGCTTTGTGCAGGTCTTCCAGGTTCCTGTAGATCTTTTCCGGGGTAAGACCCTTGTTTATGTACTTGAGCATGCGCTTCGTGGGATATTCCACGCCGGATATCACCTTTATCGTGCCGGCGGCGCGCATCATAGCTATCAGCTCCCGGTCCATGTTGCGCAGGTTGAAGCAGTCCGCCCACAATATCCCCAAATCCGCTTTTATCAGTTGCTCGAGAAAGTTGCGGGCGTATTTATAGGTAGGGTTGAAATTAGGGTTATAGAACAGGAAATGCCGGCAGCCAAGTTCCTCTTTGAGTGTTTTCAGTATCCGTATGGCTTCGCCGGTATCCAGGGAAACCAGTTCCGTCCGGGCGTTGGCGCAGAAAAAACAGTTAAAAGGGCAGCCCTCGCTGAAACTGACATGCAGCGTAAGATAATCGTCCTGGGCGCCGCGTTTAAGGCGCTTTTTCAGCGAATCCGGCAGGTGGTAGAAATGGCGGATCTGCCTGCCGGTATACCTGTACGCCGCGCTGTTGGCTTTGTCGTAGGCGGGGAACCCGTACGGCACCGAATGATTGCGGACCTCGGAGTCCGGGAGCGCCGAGAAATACTGGCTTCCCTTCATCCAGTCGCCCGTCTTTTTCTCCTGTATGAAAACGCTCTTGTTTATGGTCTCGAAATTAAGGCCTTTGACTTTCAGGTCCCTGAAGGAGATCTTCTTTTCTACGGCCTTGCAGATGTTGAGTATCGCCTTGTGGGCGTTGCCGCAGACCGCGTAATCGATGGCGGGACATTCCCTGAGGATCTTGCGGTATTCCGCCTCCTGGAAGGATAGGGCCATGTTCTGAAGGCCTCCCAGCGCTATTACGGAATCGGGAAAACGTTCTTTCATCGCTTTAGCCAGGCACTGCGCCAGGCGTATCCCGAGTTTTATCTCCAGGTCGTCCCCGAGGAAATGTGTCAGCGAGATCCCGAACATGTCCTTGCGCTCCATTTTAAGGGCGTTCAGGAAAAACTCCGTCTGTCTGCGTATCTCCCGGTCATCCGCGCGCAGGAACCGTTCTACCGCGGCCTGGTCCGTGTATAACATCAGTTTTACCAGGCCCGGATCTTTCGCGTAAGCCTTTATGATGTGGTTATTGAAATCGTAATGCTCGATATCGGGGAACCCGGCCCGGTTCAGGTAGCCTGCCAGGTTCGGGACGCCTACTTTCTGATATAAAAGATTCCTGCACCAGTCATGCTTCAGGACGGTAGGGGAGGGTGTGATAAAAGCTATTTTCATAGGGCTGGCGGCCGGAGTTGGCGGGGGTTTACGTCAAATTTATTCTGCCTTTTTTAACTGGTAGTGTCAAACCGCGGGCTATCGCCTGCCGGCTGGCAGCCAGGGATCGTTTTTGAAATGATCGCCCCGCGCGGCTTTAGCCATAAAGCGGCTGCCGCCAAAGCAGCGCAGCCTGAAAACGCAGCGGCGGCACTTGCCGCGCAGGTATTCGAGCCCCGCGATCTTTTTAAGGAAGGCGCTGTTCCAGGCGCGCAGCGGGGCGGCGCCAACGTTTTTCTGGATATAGTAGCTGGGCTTGTAAAAGCCGCGCGGATCCACCACAAGGCGGCTGTGCCCGTCGTCAAAAGTGGCGCCCAGGAAAAGCGGGGCCTGCTTTTTTTTGAAAAGGCAGAAGGGCACCGGGTTGGCGAAGACCACCCTGGGTTTCTGCCGCATAAGCGGCTCGAACTTGTCTGCCAGGCGGCGCAGGGACCGCGGGTTGATCGCCGGGGGCCCGTCGGAGCCTGCCGCGCTCATAGGGCGATACAGTTCCCATACGTCGGCCTTGAAGCTGCGCGCGAGGCGCAGGTATTTGCCGGGGTTCTCAAGCAGGGCGTCCGAAATAACCGTGCCCAGCCTTAAAACGGGGATGCCGCAGCTCTTCAGCAGGCGGATGTTCTCCGTTTTTTTTGCGAACAAGCCGTTCCTGCCGGTAGCGGCCGTCTCGCCGGCCGCGTCGCAGCCCTGCATAGAGACCAGGACGTTGTCTATGAAAGGCGCGGCTTTCTTTATGAGCCCGCGGTCCAGCAGCGTTGCGTTGGTGTTCACCAGCACGTAAAAACCCAGTTTCTTCGCCGCGGCCAGGGCCGGCAATATCCGGGGGTGAAGGAAGGGTTCCCCGCCGGTGAAACGGATGTTTTTTATCCCCAAGGCCCGCGCGCGGGCCAGGTGCCGGCGTATTGCGGCCAGCGAAAGTTCCGCGTCCAGCGAGCGCGAAGAGCATACGGCGCAGGCAAGATTGCAGCGCCTGTTGACTTCCAGTACTATCTCGTTGGGGATAGCCAGTACGGGAGCAAGCTGTCCGGGGCGGGCGCAAAACCAGGAGCCGGGCTCCAGGCCCGGGCAGACGGGTTTAAGCCGGCAGCGGCCGCATATGGGCAGGCGTAAACCGCTTTTTCCGCCCGGAGTGTGAACTATATGGTCATAGGCGTCGGGCAGGAAACAGTAAGGAACGCCTTTTATGAAAACGCTGAAATGCGGTTCATAAGCGTTGAGGACCCGGTAAAGAAACTCCCGCGCGGCGCCGGCACCGGTTTTTCCGGGAGTAATGGCGATATGGACGGCGTTATCTTTTCTGTTTACCAGGATCTTTATCCCCGGCAGCGGCCGTAAACTGTTCGCGCACCGGTATTTTGCGGATCTTGACTTCACGGCATGGGCTCCCTATACGCGGCGCTTCCCGGTCTTTAACGTCTTTACCGGGCGGAATTCTTTCCAGCCGTAAATTTCCGGATATTCCCTCCAGGGGCCTTCGCAAATCTTGAAGTACCTGCAGGTTTTGCATAGAGGGCCTTTTGTCTTGCCCTCCGTTCTGCGGTAGTCGCCGTAGCTTTCTATGAACTTATCTCCGTCGGCCACCGGGCCTTCCGGTATTATCCGTTCGGCTACGCAGTCTTCATAGCCCGCCATAAAACAGAAGGGGATGGCCTCCGTGTAACAGGGGATCCCGTTTTTTATGCCGGCGTCCAGGCCTTTTTTTACCCAGGGCATTATGAGTGATTTTTCAGGCACTATCCATTTGCTGTTCTCCAGGGCCGTGCCTACTATGTGCACGAAAGCGAACTGGTACTGGCTTACTCCCAGTTTTACCAGCAGCGCGGCCAGGGCCGGCAGTTCTCGGTAATTCGAAGAGGTTATTACGGTGTTGGTGACTATCGGCATGCCCAGCCGTGCTGTATTCTTTATGCCGGCAACGGTCTGCAGAAAGCTGCCCGGCGTGCGCGTAAGCGCGTCGTGGGTTTCCGGTTTCGCGCCGTGCAGGGAGGGGCTCATTTCAGTGGCCCCCGCGGCTATCAGGCGTTCCAGCAGGCCCAGGTAGGCGAAAGTGCGGCCGTTGGTCTGCAACTGTATCGTCTTGTATCCGATCTTTTTCGCCATGGACACTAACTCTATGATATGCGGGTGCAGGGTCGGTTCCCCGCCGGTGAATACTACGGCCCTGGAGCCTCTTTTGTAGGCGGCGGCAAGGTCTCCGCGCACGCGCTGCGTGCCACGGTCGGACTGGTCTTCCCGCTTATGCCCCTGGGCGCAAAAATCACATTTATTATTGCACCGGAAGGTAACTTTAATGTCTATGCGTGTGGACATAGTGCTTTAGCTGCGCGCAGTGGCGGCGTTGCGCAGGAAATTAAGCGTCCAGACCTCTCTCCAAACCTGTCCGGAGCGGGAGGGCGGGCTTTTGAGGGGGGAAAAGTAAGCCTTTTCCCCCAGGAAGAGCGGCTGCGGCAGGTGGTGGTTCGCGAGTTTCAGCAGTCGGCCTTCGCAGGAATGCGAGCATAGCTGGCTGAAGTGCT
>MGVB01000048.1 GCA_001800275.1 Elusimicrobia bacterium RIFOXYA12_FULL_57_11 | reverse complement strand
ATAGCGATAACGCCTGTCGTGGTCAGGGCGCACATAATGAACGTCGGGGGCACTATAAGAGCCACCGAACTCGCGCTGGAGACGGGCCTGGGGTTGAACTGCGGCGGTGGCGCCCATCATGCGTTTGGAGGGCATGGTGAAGGGTTCTGCCTGTTGAACGATATCGCTGTGGCGGTAAAAAAACTTCTTAAACGGGGCCGGCTGGAGCGCGCGCTGGTGATAGACCTGGACGCGCACCAGGGCAACGGCACTGCCGCTATTTTCCGCGGCGACAGGCGGGTTTTTACTTTTTCCATGCACCAGGGCGATATCTATCCTGAAAAAAAAGAACAAAGCTCCCTGGACGTGGAACTCCGCGCCGGTACGGGAGACGCGCGCTACCTGGCGCTCCTTAAAAAGCATCTCCCTGCGGTAATAACGCGCGCCCGGCCCGGACTGGCGGTTTATGTGGCGGGAGCGGATGTCTATAGGGGGGATATGCTGGGCGGCCTTGGGCTTACAATGGCCGGAATAGTGAAAAGGGATGCTTTTGTTTTCAATGAATGTTTCAGGCGCGGGCTGCCGCTGGCCGTGGTGTTGAGCGGTGGGTATGCCGCGAAAAGCGGAGACACTATACGTATTCACGCCAACACGCTGCGGGCGGCGCTTAAAGAGTGGCGCGCCGTGGCCCCCGGCGCGCGCCGCGCGGCCCGGCCATCTGGGCCCGGGATATGGGCCCTTCATTCATAACGCGAATTTCCCGAAACCCCGGAGTGCCGGGCTTCCCTCCTGCATTAAGCCCCTCCCCAATGAGGACTTGACAAGTCTATGGGTCGTAGGGCCCAAAAGGCAATAGGTATATTAGACCAAAAGCACATGGGCCCTTTGTCCTTGATATTCATCAATAATTGTTTAAAATATCAATGTAAGTTTTCTGGGCGCAGTCCAAAGGACCTACAGAGCCAAGCAGAGCACGGGAGGAGTAATGTTTAGAAAGACAGCCGCGGCGTTAGCGCTAATAACCGCAGTATCCACTATGGTGTCGGCAACTGTGAACTTCGACACTTTCAATACGACAACCTTTCAGCAGGAAATCACCGCCCTCGAATTGAGCGTGCCGGCCGTTCCTGCCCCGGATAAGGCCTATTCCGGCAAGGCTGATAAGGAATGGACTGTAATGGTCTATGTAAACGCCAAGAACAATCTGGAGAAATACGGCCTTCTGGATGTCAACGAGATGGAAATGGTGGGTTCCACCGACAAGGTGAACGTGGTGGCTGAGCTGGGCCGCATAAACGGCTATGACAGCTCGGATGGCAACTGGATCGCTTCCCGCCGCTACCTTGTGACGAAAGACTCCAATATGAGCAAGGTGGCCTCTCCCGTGGTGCAGGACCTGGGGAAGGTCGATATGGGCGATTACCGGCACCTGATCGAATTCGCCAACTGGGCCAAAGCCAACTATCCCGCCAAGCGCTACATGCTGATAGTCTGGAACCATGGTTCCGGCTGGGACAAGAACGGCCGCGTGCGCCTTGAAAAAGGCATTTCCTATGACGATGAGACCGGCAACCACATAACCACCCCGCAGCTCGGGATGGCGCTTAAGGCCATCGGTAAAACCGATGTATACGGTTCTGACGCCTGTCTTATGCAGATGCCCGAAGTTATATACGAAATAAAAGATAACGTTACCTACGTGGTAGGTTCCGAAGAGACCGAACCCGGCGATGGCTATACCTACAACGACCTGCTTGGCCCCCTTGTGGCCAAACCCGCCATGGGCGCCGAAGAACTGGGGAAACTCGCCGTTAACGCGTATGCCAACCATTACAGCGGCCAGGAACATACCCAGAGCCTTGTGAAAGCTGCGGCCATGGGTCAGTTCTTGAGCCTGATGAATGAGTTCGCTGACGCCATGGTGGCTTCCGGAGAAAAAGTGGAAGTTAAGGCCGCCATATCCGCCACGCAAAGCTATGCCGTCAGTGACAACCGCGACATTTCCCACTTCGCCCAGCTGATAGGCGCCAGCACCAAGAACGCCACCGTGAAGGCCAAGGCCGCCGCTGTGGACAGCTATATAAAGAACACGCTGGTGGTGCTTAATCGCCAGTATGCCTATAACAACTCCTTCGGCATAGCGGGCTATATGCCCGGCTATTACTACAACGGCGATTACAACTCGCTAGCCTGGGCCGCCGCGTCCAAGTGGGACGAGTTCATTGGCTGGTATCTGAAGAAAGACTAAAAAACGGCGTTAAAACGCCTGAAGGGCCGGCTTAACCGCCGGCCCTTCTTTTTTGCGGGTTTACGGAGGGGTCTTTTGCCGCGGCTTGTATGGGCCCACGGTCCCTTGTGGGGGGCTGGCAAGCTATTTAAACTATATATGTATGATAACGGCGCGGCTGTTTTCCGGAAGGTTTATCATGTTAAAAAATTTTTATCTTTCTTTTGCGCTGTCTTTGCTTGGTTCCGCGGCTTCGGCGGAAATAAATTTTGACAAACCAGGCTCCCCCGGTCTGGGGGCGGAGCTGGCGGTGTTTGATAGCCCGGTCCGGGCCGCCCTGCCGCAACCGGAGGGCGGGCGGCCGCAGGCGGCGCCCGCCGAATGGACGATAATGGTTTTCATGAACGGGAAAAACGATCTGGAATATTTCGCCGTAGAGGACCTGAACGAGATGGAATCTGTGGGGTCGACCGCCAGGATCAACATAGTGGTAGAGGCCGGCCGCATGGACGGCTACGACAATTCTGACGGAAACTGGAAAGGCACGCGGCGCTATTTTATAACCCGGGACACGGATACCGCGCATGTCTCGTCCGCCGTTGTGGAAAACCTGGGCAAGGTGGACATGGGGGATTACAAGAACCTGGCCGCTTTCGGCCGCTGGGCCAAGGAAAAGTATCCCGCAAAAAAATATATGCTGATAGTCTGGAACCACGGTTCCGGCTGGAAAAAAAGCGTGAAATCTTCCGCCAAGGGTATTTCCTACGACGCGGAGACCGGCAACCATATAAACACCCCGCAGCTGGGCCTGGCGCTGAAAGAAATAGGCAAGGTAGACGTCTACGGTTCTGACGCCTGCCTGATGCAGATGGCCGAAGTGGGGTATGAGATAAAGGATTACGCCGACTATATAGTGGGGTCGGAGGAGACCGAGGGGAGCGATGGCTACCCTTACGATACTTTCCTGGCGCCGCTTGCCGCCAGGCCTGAAATGACGTCTGTGGAACTGGCCAGGCAGGCCGTGGACGCTTATTCCGCGTATTACAAACAGCGCGGGCCCGCTACCCAGAGCGTCATAAAGGCCTCGGCTTTGCCTGGGCTGGTCGCAAGGGTCAACGCCTGGACCGGCGCGGTCATGGCCGCCGGACTTAAGAGCGCTGTCCATACGGCGCGCGGCGACGCCATGACATATGCCATGCTCGCTAACAAAGACCTCTATCATTTCACCACCCTGGTAAGTTACTTCACTACCAATAACGCCGTAAAGAAGGCTACCGAGGCGCTGCAGACGTATATAGAGGGAGACCTTGTTGTCTATAACCGCTATGTGCGCCAGGAATACCCCTCCGGCGGCTGGGATTACCCGGCGGACAACGGCCAGAATTACGCTAATTCCCACGGGCTTGCGGTATATGTTCCGGGCTCTCAGGCTGTCGGGGAGGGGTATAATGAACTCGCCTGGGCCGCCGCTTCGAACTGGGATGAGTTCCTGGCCTGGCAGCTGCAGCCATAGGCCCGGGCTGTCTGGCTCTTTTGCCGGGGCTTGACAGTGGTTAGATTATCATGCAAGTCAGGAGGAAATATGCTGAAAAAAGCCGGTTTTTGCGCGTTTTCGGTCCTGTTATCGGTTTCACCCGCGGCCGCCTTTGAACTTAACGACGGGGGTATAGATTTCAAGGAACGTCTGGCTGTCATGGCGGTTCCCGCGCCTCAGGCGCCGGTCCGGGCGGGCAAGGCTTCGCTGAAAGAGTGGACCATAATGGTGTTCATTAACGGCAAGAATAACCTGGAGCCTTACGCGCTTAAAGATATGAACGAGATGGAGATGGTGGGGTCTTCCGACAAGCTCAACATTGTTACGGAGACCGGCCGTATGGACGGTTATGATACTTCTGACGGGGATTGGAAAGGCACCCGCCGGTACCTGATAGGCAAAGACAACGACACCAATAAGGTAAACTCCGCCCTCCTGGCGGACCTGGGTAAAGTCGATATGGGCGATTACAAGAGTGTCGCCGCCTTCGGCCGCTGGGCCAAGGAAAATTACCCGGCAAAAAAATATATGCTCATAGTCTGGAACCACGGCTCAGGCTGGGAGAAAGGCCGGCGGGCCGGTATCATTAAAGGAATCTCCTACGATGACGAGACCAATAACCATATAACAACGCCGCAGCTCGGCCTTGCGCTTAAAGAAATGGGCGGGGTGGACGTCTACGCTTCGGATGCCTGCCTTATGCAGATGCCGGAAGTGGCTTATGAACTGAAAGATCACGCGGCCTATATAGTGGGTTCGGAGGAGACTGAGCCCGGGGACGGCTACACCTATAACACTTTCCTGGCGCCCGTGGCGGCCAGGCCAGAAATGGAGCCGGCCGAACTCGCCAAGGTGGCCGTGGACGCTTACAGTGACCATTACCGGGAACAGGGCACCGGTTCGACGCAAAGTTTTATAAAGACCGCGGCCCTGCCCGGGCTGGCTGCGCAGGCCGACGCCTGGGTTGACGCCGTGATGGCCGCCGGCCTTAAGGCGGAGGTGGCGGCGGCGCGTTCCGCGGCCATGTCATACGCGATAGCGGAAAATAAGGACCTGTACCATTTTGTGAACCTGGTTTCCGAAAAAACCCGGGACGCGGCGGTCAAGGCCGCGTCCGCCGCGCTTATGACTTATATCTCCAAAGACCTGGTGATGCATAATCGCACCAACGACGAGCCCGGCGGCGGTGACTGGGACGATTACGACGACTGGGCCCGGGCGGCCGGGAGGCCGGGCGCAAAGTGGGGGGAGAAGGACTATTCCCAGTCGTACGGCATAGCCGTATACCTGCCGGGTTCCCCGGTGAGGGCGGCCTATCTCGAGTTGGCCTGGGCCGGCGCTTCCAGGTGGGATGAATTTATAGGGTGGTATACCGCGCAATAAAATATCCGCCGCCTGGTGGCAGGCTCTATGAAAAAAACAGGCCGGGGAACACCGGCTTGTTTTTTTTTATAGCGCGGCGGTTTATTTAAACTTTTTAGGGCGGGCCGGTTTTGCAGCGGTGCCCGCGCGGGCGGTAAAGTACGCGATGGTCTTTTTCAGCCCGTCTTCCAGGGACACTTTGGGGTGCCACTTTAGCAGTTTTTTCGCGCGGGAAATATCGGGGCGCCGCATTTTAGGGTCATCCTGCGGCAGGGGTTTGAAAATTATTTTAGACTTGCTGCCGGTCAGCCTTTTTATGGTTTCCGCCAGCTCCAGCAGGGAAATTTCGTGCGGGTTGCCCAGGTTCACGGGGTTGTTTTCCCTGCTTACCAGCAGGCGGTAGATGCCGTCTATCAGGTCTGAAACGTAGCAGAGACTGCGGGTCTGGGCGCCGTCGCCGTAAACGGTCAGGGGTTTGCCGTTCAGCGCCTGCATCATAAAATTTGGCACGGCCCGGCCGTCTTTCAGGCGCATATTCGGGCCGTAGGTGTTGAAAATGCGCAGTATGCGCACCTGCATTTTGTGGTAGCGGTGGTAGGCCATGGTCATGGCTTCCGCGTAGCGCTTGGCCTCGTCGTAGACGCCGCGGGGGCCTATGGGGTTAACGTTGCCCCAGTAGCTCTCATGCTGCGGATTTATAAGCGGGTCACCGTAGACTTCTGAAGTCGAGGCTATCATGAATATGGCTTTTTTTGCTTTTGCCAGGCCCAGGGCTTTGTGTGTTCCCAGGGCTCCGACTTTCAGCGTGGGGATGGGGAACTTAAGGTAATCTATGGGGCTGGCGGGGCTGGCGAAATGCAGCACCGCGTCCAGTTTGCCGGGGATGTGCAGGTGGTTGGTGACGTCGTATTTTATGAATTCAAAATCTTTTTTCCGGAACAGGTCCTGTATGTTGTCTATGCTGCCGGTTATAAAGTTGTCTATGCCTATGACGGAATGCCCCTGCTTGAGCAGGTAGCGCGCCAGATGGCTGCCCAGGAAACCCGCCGCGCCGGTGACTAATATCCTCATATTGTAGATCTCCAGTTATCAACGGTTGTTCGGCGGCCACCTCGGTGCCCGGAACGCAAAACACGCTCGGCCACACCGTGGCCTCGCTCCTCCTCAGGCCTCGGCGCTATGCAAGCCTCAGCCTTCGGAAGGTTTTGCTAACCCGGGCACCGGGGCGGCCGCGGGTTGCTCACAAACACGGAATCTCCGGTCCCCGCAGCCACAGCGGGGCTACGTTAAAACCCCTGAAGCTTTACGGCCGGCCTACCGATTTGTACGTCCAGCCCAGGTCCCGCATTTTCGCGGGATCGTAGAGGTTGCGGCCATCCACCATTATCTGGTGCTTTACCGCGGTCAGCAGCTTCTTCTGGTCCAGGACGCCGAATTCTTTCCACTCGGTGACCAGGCACACGCAGTCCGCGTCTTTTACGCAGTCGTAGGCGTCCCTGGCGAAATAGATGCCCTTTATCATCTTCCTGGCGTTCTCCTGCGCCACGGGGTCGAAGCCGCGCACTTTGGCGCCGCGCTTCAGCAGTTCGCGCACGATGTCTATCGACGGGGCGAAGCGCATATCGTCGGTTTCCGGCTTGAAGGCCAGGCCCAGCAGCGCCACTGTCTTGCCCTCCAGGTTCCAGAGCTCTTCTTCTATCTTTTTAACCAGCCACATCTTCTGGCCTTCATTTATGTCTTTGACGGTCTTGAGCAGCGCGAAGTCGTAGCCTACCTGGCTGCTCAGCCAGTAGAAGGCTTCCAGGTCCTTGGGAAAACAGAAGCCGCCGAAGCCTATGCCGGCTTTCAGGAAGGAGGCGCCTATGCGCTTATCCAGACCCATGCCGCGGGCCACGTCCTCCACGTTGGCGCCGGTCTTTTCGCAGACGTTCGCCACCGCGTTGATGAACGAGATCTTGGTGGACAGGAAGGAGTTCGAGGCGTGCTTGATGAGCTCCGCGCTCTTTACGCTGGTTATCACTATGGGCGCGCCTTTCATGGGCTTGTAAACGCGGCGCATGAGCGCTTCGGCCTGTTTCGAGGCGACGCCTACCACCACGCGGTCAGGCTTCAGAAAGTCCCACACCGCGGTTCCCTCGCGCAGGAATTCCGGGTTGGAGGCCACGTCGAAAGGAAGGTGGTGTTTGTTGTGGCGCTTTACAGTCTTGTTTATCCAGTCGCAGGTGGCTACGGGAACGGTGGATTTTTCCACTATCACCGTGTAGTCCGTCATGTTTTTGGCCACTTCTTCGGAAACTTTTTCTATGGCCGACAGGTCGGCGGAACCGTCTTCCCGCGGCGGGGTGCCCACGGCTATAAAGACGGCTTCGGCGCGGCGGCCGCCGTGGTGCATGCCGTCCTTTATGGAATTGGCGAAATGCAGGCGGCCGGCCTTGACGTTCTTTTTTACCACCCGCTCCAGGTCGTCCTCGTAGATAGGCATTATGCCTTTTTCTAGCATTTTTATCTTGGCGGGGTCGTTATCTACACAGACCACGTTGTGGCCGATTTCGGCCAGGCAGGCGCCGCTGACCAGGCCGACGTAGCCGGCCCCCACCACGCAGATGTTTACTTTAGGGTTTTCGTTTTTTTTCATTATATATCTCCGGTTAGTTGCTCACCTTGGCCGGGTCGCAGGCTGTTTCCGAATTTTTTTCCGGCTCTATTTCGTGGGCTTTGGCCAGTTCGCAGGAGCGTTTCTTTTCCGCTCTGCCTATAAAGTATATGGCGATAATCATAAGTGCCAGGCTGAACCAGTCTTCCATTTTTGGGGGCTTCTGATCTTTTATCAGCCACCATACTACTATGGTGGCCGCGGTGCCGGCTATAAGCGAAGTGAGGCGGTTCACCAGCCCGGCGAATGTGGCGGTGCGGCCTTTGAACATGAACAGGAATACCGAACAGAAAGCCGCCAGGCCGAAAGGTATGCCGGAAGAGATGGCGGCCAGCCATCGCGGGGTGGGGTTCTTCGCGGCGTCCGAGAACTGGAAGGCGAAAGATTTTTTCACGTCAGTGGCCGGTTTTTCCACCAGCACGGCGGCGGCCCTGAGGGTCTCGGGAGCTACTTTCTTGTAGGCCAGCAGCTGGCCGGCGGCGGTAAGGGCATCCTCGGCTTTGGAGCGGTTCTCCGGTGTGTATTTGGAGGTGTCGGAGGCCAGCAGGGCTTCCGCTTTGACCATGGCGGCGGCCAGGGCTTCGCGTTCGGGAGAGGGCGAAGCCGCCTGCGCCGCGGCGGGGCGTTCAGCCGGCGCGTACGGGATAATGGCCGGTTTGTTCACCACCTGGAAGAAAATGAACCCGGCCAGCACCAGCGCAGTGGTGGAGGAGATTTGTTCGATGGCGAAGAAGCCGTTTGTGTCGTAAATGGCGCCTTTGGGCCGGGTGTTCTTGTAGTAGTTCATTATGTAGATGCGGATGGTGTAGGCAATGAGGTAAAAAGTCAGTATCGTCATGGCGGCGGCGTTGCCCAGAAAGTCGAAGTCGCCTTTGTTAAAAACGAACAGCTGTGAGAAAAATGCGGAATACTTTCCGGTGGCTTGTACCATGGCGGAGGCGCCTTTAAAGTTGAGCAGCTGCAGGGCTACCGCCGCCAGGGCGATAATCACCGCGATGTTCTCTTCCCAATAAACTGTTTTCCTCAGGATGCCCTGCCGTATCTGCGCCGCGTCTATTATGCGGCTTATGACGATTATGCTGGCCCGCATTATTATCATGGCCACCATGATGGAGATGGGCAGCGTGTACATCAGCGTGGTGGTGGGGATGACGATAGCGGTACAGATGCCGGAAGGAATGATATAGAGGAATTCCCTCGGGATGCTCATGCCCAGCACCTTGACCTTGTCCGAGGACTGGAATTTGTACCAGCCCAGGACTATGACTACGATGTTGCACACGAGCATGCCGCCGATGGTGTTGTAAAAGGTGTACTGGATGCCGCCGACGCCGAGTACTTTGTCGAAATATTTGACCAGGAAGCCGGTGAGGACATAGAGGCCGAAGTAGCCGAAGGCGAGCTGGAGCAGGCGTTCTGTCGTTCCCTCGCTGGTTTTCTGCGTAAAGACAGTCTTAAAAGTCGTAAGCATGATAGTCTCCCTAAATGTCCCGTCGCTTGGCCTCGGACATATTATATATAAATGCGGGGGCCGGACGGTCTCCCGGCCGGCCCCCGGCTGCCCGTTCCCCGGTCAGGGTTTTGGCGCCCGCTTCTTCGAGATCTCGGCGGCTTTGTTTATCTTGTCTGTGAGCACCTCAAGGTCAAAAGGTTTCACCATGTAGTCCATCGCCCCGAAAAGAAGGGCGTCGTTGAGGGTGGCGGCGTCGTTGAGGCCGCTTACGGCGATTATGGGGATATGGGCGGCGGCGTCTTTCGAACGGATGTCTCCCATCAGGCTTATGCCGTCAAGGCCGGGCATCATTATATCCATCAATATGACGTCGGGCATTTCCGAAAGCAGGGCTTTGGCGAAAAAATCCCGGGCGCGTTTGGGATCGGAGAAGGTGCGCAGCTCGAACCCTGCGGCGGCCAGCCCGGTTTCGTATATCTCCAGTATGGTTTCGTCGTCGTCTATGGCTGCTATTTTAACGCGGGGTTGTTCCGTCATAAGGGGTTCCTGTTGGCTTGGATGGGGGTTGTTGTTTCTTCGGGGATTTATTTTTATCCGGGACCGCAGCCGCGCGCCGCCCGGCTTCCAGCACGCTGCATTTAAAGGTTCCCCGTGTGCTGGGCAGGTAAAAAAGAGTGCGCAGGCCGTACAGCTGCCGTTCGGTGATAAAGGACTGGAGCTGTGCCACTTCTGCCGTGGTTTCCAGGGGGATAAGGCGGTTGGCGTCCTTTATCGCGGCCATAAGCGGTTTTATTTTCTGTATGTCGTAGGTCTCTATATTTTTTACTTCGCCGTCCTTTTTCGCTTTTTCACGGAAGACGTCCAGCTCCTGGCCTTCCAGCGGCTCGGCGCGCAGGAAAGCGGCCACGGCGGTTTCCACCGGCAGCTTTACCACTTCTTTGCGTATCTCGCCGAAAGCGTAGACGAAGGCCTCTCCGAAGTTGTTCAGGGGCGCTTCTGTCAGCGTAAGTTCCCCGCTTATATAAGCCGAGATCCTGACAAGTTCCCCGCGGTAGAAAACAGTTTTATCCTGGCGGAGTTTCCTCGTGATTATTATTTCCGAGTTTTCCGTTTCGCGCAGAAAGTCTTTGACCAGCTGTACCGGAATCGTTCCGCGCCGGGTAGTCACGGTTTTCCCGGTTACCTCGCGCAGCATAGCGCGCCCGTCCTGCACCACCTCCAGGTAGTACTCGTTCCCGGTCTTAAGGGAAGCGACGGTCATCCAGACTGCCCTGCTGCGCGTGCTTTTCATCTGGTCGGAGGGCCGGAGAGCTTGCAGGTGCTGGCCGGCTGCCAGCAGGGCTGCCAGGAGAATGGCCGCCCTGGTCATTTGTCTCCCACAGCCGCGTCGGCGGAAAACCTGTGGCCCAGGCGTATGGCCGGCCAGAGCAGGGCCAGAAAAACCAGATTCTGGAAAAATTCGTAAGTTATGGAGTTGGAACTGCCCGCCCCGAAGCACCCGCAGGAAGTAACTGGGAGGCTGCGCAGCCAGGCCTGGGCCAGCAGGAGTTCAAAGAACGACAGCATTGCCGCCACGAACAGTCCGGAAAAGCGTGTGAATATTCCGGCAGCCAGCAGCAGCCCCGCGTAAAGTTCTATCCAGGGCACGGTATAAGCGGCCCACAAGGCCGTCCCGGCGCCCACCACTTTATATGTCTCTATGGCGTAGGCAAATTCTTCGGCGGGAGATAGCGCCTTGATCGCGCCTGAATAAATGAAGACTCCTCCTACCGCTAGCCTGGCCAGCAGGCCAAAGAGTTCTTTTAGATCCGGTTTTTCTTTCATTTTCAGTTTCCAGTGAGCGGCCGGGCTTAGCGGGAGTTGCGCAGTATGGCTTCGAATTTACGGGCCTGTTCCAGCAGCTGGGCTCCGCCTACCGCTCTTTTTCCGTTTATGAAAAATGTCGGAGTGGCGTTTACGCCTTTAATGCCGCCTTCGGCCATGTCAAGTTTTACTCGCCGCAGGGTAGCCGGGTCTTTGGCGCAGGCCTGCATTTTTACCCAGTTGAGGTTAAGTATTTTTGCGTAAGCTTCGAACTGCGCGGGTTTTTCCTCTGCCCGCGCCCAGGCTTCCTGGGTCTCAAAAAGCGCCGCGGCGTATTCCTTGAATTTCCCCTGTTCCCCGGCGCAGTCGGCGTGAGCGGCGGCGGACGCCGACCACGGGTGGATGCTTTCCAACGGATAATGTTTGAAGCTCAATTTTACGCCGGCGCCGTAAATTTTAATAATGTCGTCCATGGCCAGCGCCGCGTGACGGCAGGCCGGGCAGGCGAAATCGGTATATTCGTATATTTGTATGGCGGCCGTGTCCGGGCCGAAGGTGCGAAAACCGGGCGCAGGCCTGTCTGGGCCAAGGTTAAACTGGCGCGCCACCAGCACGGCGGTGGTGGATACGAAGATTAAAACCCCGGCCAACGCGGCCAGGCGCGCGGTTTTTACGTTCGACATAGTGAAATTATACTACAAAATCTTGACGATTTTGGCCGGCGACCGTGCGCCTTTTATGAGCAGTATTTTTTTTGTGTCCACTCCCAGCGCAAGGGCCAGGGCGCGCAGGGCCGCGGCATTGGCCTGGCCCCGTTCCGGCCGGGCTTTTGTCCAGATTTCGTAGGTGTCCGCGCTGCGTTTTACCGTTTTGTCTCTTTTTGAATCGGGATGGACGCGGAGTTTTATGAACATGGCGGATTATTCCCGTATCAGCGATTCTGACGTCATATCACCGGGCTTTGGCAAGCCCATTACGGCCAGTACCGTGGGGGCGATGCCGGAGAGTATGCCGTGTGGGCGCAGTTTGACCGCCGCCGCGTCATTTGCAATATAGATGAACTCTACGGGGTTGGTGGTATGGGCGGTTTTGGGCATGTTTATCTTATAATCCCACATTTCTTCGGCGTTGCCGTGATCTGAACTTACCATGACCGTATAATCGTGTTTAAGCGCTTCATCCACCAGTAGTTTAACGCTGGCATCCGTTACCTCCACGGCTTTTACGGTGGCTTCGTAGATGCCGGTATGGCCTACCATGTCGCAATTGGCGAAATTGACAACTATGAAGTCGTATTTCCCGGAGGCTATTTCCCCGAGGGCGCGTTCGCGCACTTCGGGGGCGTTCATTTCCGGGTGTTCGCCGAAGCCGGAGGGGTCCCAGGTGCCTTTTATTTCCACCTGGTCTTCGCCGGGGTAAGGTTCGGTGCGTTTACCGTTGAAGAAGGAAGTCACGTGCTTGAACTTCTGGGTTTCTGCCAGGCGCAGCTGCCTGAGGCCCGCCCGGGAGATTACCTGGCCCAGCAGGTTGTCCATGCCGCCGCCCTCGTCCATGGGGGGCAGGGCGCTGAACCGGAACTCGTCGTAGTAGCGGGTAAGGCCGCAATACATCACGTCCAGCTTTTTCCACCGGTTACCTGGATAAGTGTCCTCCACGAAACACCTGGTGAGCTGTATGGCGCGGTCCTGGCGGAAGTTGAAGTGGATGACGGAATCGCCGTCCTTTATGCCGGGGTAATCGCCTATGATGGTTGGCGGAATGTATTCGTCAGTAATCGGGAGGCCGTTAGGATTCTTGAGCGCGGTGTAGGCGTGGTTTAAGGCGGCTTCAGCCCCCGGGGCTTTTGCCCCTTCCGCGCGGGTGAGCGCGTTATAGGCGGCATCGGTGAGCTTCCATTTCTCGCCGCGATCCATGGCGTAGTAGCGGCCCATGAGTGTGGCTATCCGGCTGTTGC
>MGVB01000047.1 GCA_001800275.1 Elusimicrobia bacterium RIFOXYA12_FULL_57_11 | reverse complement strand
CCCCTAAGGCTCATTTGCGCCAACAGTTCATTACTTAAGCCGCTTGCGGACTGCCTGGGCGAAACGGATCATGCCTTCGGGGCAGAACCGGAAGAAAAGTTCAGGCTCCAGGATCTCAAGTTCCATCAGGTGGAACCCTGTCTTCAGGCGAACGGCGTCCACGCGGGCGTAAACGGTATCAAGGTTAACCGACTTCAATAAGGCCGCGGCCTCGTCAATTTCAGCCTTGGGAGGAAAATAGGCCTCTACCGTGCCGCCGTGCAGACCTTGCACCCGGAATTCTCCAGGGCGGGCTTTTTTCAGCACCGCGTGAGAGAATTCTTCCCCGAAAAAAATGAAGGAATGTTCCCCGAAGGTTTCTATCTCCGGGACGAAAGGCTGAACAAGGACGGAACTTCCGGACAGCGCGGACGTTTTTGACAGGTCGTCCTCCCCGGAAACCTTGAAAGTATCCCTGCCCCCGGCGCCTATCCGGGGCTTGAGCACCAGGGTCCCGTGTTTTTCAAAATACTTTACCAGCAGCCCGGGAGTAAAATTATTCTCCACATAAGTGGGAACCACCTTGTGTCCGGCCCCGGCCAGTTCCACCAGGTAAGCTTTGTCGATATTCCATTTAACGATCTTTTCGCAATGGATAATATTGCAGCCCTGGCGCGCGGCGCGGGCAAGCTTCTCCAGGAACAGGAACCGCTTCAGGGCGTAATCCCAGGGCGTGCGTATCAGGATATTGGCGTAAAACTCCCAGTCGGTTTCATCCCACACCTTGACGTGTATTTCCATGCCAGCGCCGGCGAACACGCTGGCTATCCCGGCCTCGTCGGGGATCAGCGCGGCATTGGTTTTATCGGTAAGGTAAAGCAGGGGGATCATGTTAAGACTTTGCAAGCAGCGGGATTACCGTTCTAATTCCCCGGCCAGCAACTCTTCGTACTGCTGCGGAGTATCAAAGTCGCGGATCGTTTCACGGTCCGCCACTTCCAGGTCGGCTATTTCCACGGACGGGTGGTGGGTGACCCAGTGCAGACCTTTATCCAAGGGCCCTTCAAAACACAGGTGACGGTGCACGGCCGGGATTATTATGGGGTGTCCGCGCTTAAACAGCGGCTCGCCCGGGCTGGGGGAAATACGCTCTACACGCGGAATCGCTATTGCCCCGGGCCGGCTGCGCCAAAAAGCTATCAGAGCCTTGTAAGTTTCCGGATTTATGGTAGGCTGGTCGGCAAGGCAGACCATGAAAGCCCCGGCATTTATACCGGCAGCCTCAAGGCCGGCGCGCAGCGAAGCCAACTGGCCATCCTCCGGCCTGGGGTTCACTGTTGTTTTTTCGCCGCCGGGTTGCCAGGCGGAAAGGATTTCGCCGGAAGCCCGGCCCAGAACCACCACCCGGTTCTCCACCCCGGCCGCCCGGAGCGCCAGGCAGACATGCTCTATAAAGGGCCGCCCCTTCCACCCGAGCAGCGCCTTGGGGCGGCCCATCCGTGAAGATTCTCCCGCCGCAAGGATTATGGCTGTTAACATACTGCCGGTTTGTTCAGTCGCCGAAACTTATGCCCAGATCGCGCGCCGTTACTATGGTATCGCAATCCAGCGGGACTGTCTTCATGCGGCTGGTGGCCTGTTTCAGGGGAACATACCTCACCGCAGGGGGATCCAGCGCCACCATCACCCCGGATCTCCCGGCGGCCAGAGCGCGCACGGCCGCCGCGCCGAAGCGCAGCGAAAGCAGGCGGTCAAAAGTCGTGGGGCTGCCGCCGCGCAGCAAATGCCCCAGCACCACGGCGCGGCTTTCCTTGCCGGTAAGCGCAGCCAGGTCCCTGGTAACCCGCTCGCCCGCCCCGCCCAGTTTTTCGGCCCGGCCTAGTTCCTTGCTGATCACCGAAACCGTTCCCCCCACGGGCATGGCTCCTTCCGCCACCACCACTATGGAGTATTTCTTCCCGTGCGTCCACCGCTCCTTCAGCGCCGACGCCACTTTCTTTATATTGTAAGGGATCTCCGGTATCAGGATGGCATCCGCGCTGGCGGAAACCCCCACATTCATGGCTATCCAGCCCGCATAGCGGCCCATCACCTCCACCACCATTATACGGCGATGCGCGTCGGCCGTGGAGTGCAGGCGGTCTACGCATTCCGTGGCAAAAGAGACGGCGGTATCAAAGCCGAAGGTGACCACGGTCCGGTCGAGGTCGTTGTCGATGGTCTTGGGCACGCCTATCACGCGCAGCCCTTTTTGCGCCAGCGCGTTGGCGATGCCCAGAGAACCGTCCCCGCCCAGCGCCACCAGGGCATCGATGCCGTTCCTTTTGAAGGCGGCTATAAGTTCGGCAGAACGGTCCTTTTCATACATTTTCCCGCCCCTGCCCATGGTAGGGTATTTAAGTGGGTTGCCGCTGTTCGTGGTACCGAGTATGGTTCCGCCCAGCGCGGTGATGCCGCGCACCTTGGCCCTGGTAAGCGATATCAGGCCGCCCTCGGGATATAATTCCGGCATAAGCAAACCGTTGTAGCCGTCCCTTATGCCCACGCATTCCCAACCCCTGCGCAGGGCTGAAACCACTACCGCCCGTATAACGGCGTTAAGCCCCGGCGCGTCACCGCCTCCGGTATTTATAGCTATCCGTTTAATATTTTTCGCGTTCATAATACTCCCTAATTCAGCAAGTAAGTTTCAGCAACCGGCTTTACAGTAAAGTGCAGCGGCGGCCTTATTCGCCCTTTCCGCAAGCTTGAATTCGTCAACGTTCACAAGGCGGCCGTTACTCACCACCACACGGCCGTTCACTATGGTGTACTTGGTCCGGTGCGAGCTGCCGCAGAACAGCAGCGAGGCCAGCGGGTCCGATTTTGAGCCGGCAAAATCCAGCCCGCTCACGTCGAAGATGGAAATATCGGCGGCCTTACCGGGCTCCAGCGAACCTATATCACTGCGGCCCAGCACTTCGGCGCCGCCCCGCGTGGCCAGCCTTAAGGCGTCACGGGCAGGCATGGACTCCACCCCGCTTTTTACACGGTGTACCAGCATGCACTGGCGCGCCTCTCCCAGCATGTCGGACGCGTCATTGGAAGCGCTGCCGTCCACGCCCAGGCCCACCGGCACTTTACTCTCAAGGAACATACGGACGGGGGCGATACCGGACCCCAGGCGCAGGTTTGAGCAGGGACAATGCGCCACCCCGGTCCTCGTCCTGCCCATTTTCCCGGCTTCCGCCTCATTCATATACACACAATGCGCGAACCAGGCGTTGCCTTCGGATACCCAGCCCACGGACTCCATATAATCCAGCGGCCGCATTTTAAAGAGTTTTTTACAGAAAGCCTCCTCATCTATTGTTTCCGCCAGATGGGTATGCATGCGCACCCCCCATTTTTTAGCCATTACGGCGGTAAGTTTCAGCAGTTCCGTGGTTACGGAGAAAGGAGAACAGGGCGCCAGCGCCACCTGCGTCATGGCGAATTTACCGGCGTCATGAAATTTATGCACCAGGCGCTCGCAGTCCTTCATTATAAAATCTTCGGTCTGCACCACGCTGTCCGGGGGCAGCCCGCCTTTGGAACGGCCGCGCGACATGGAGCCGCGCGTGGGGTGAAAACGGATACCCAACTCGCGGGCCGCCTCTATCTGCGTATCTATAAAGAAACCGCTGTTCTTGCGCGGGAACAGGTAAAGGTGGTCGGTGCTGGCCGTGCAGCCGGTCAGCAGCAATTCCCCCAGACCCGTCTGCGTGCTGGCGTAGATCGCCTCCGGGTCCACATGTTTCCAGATATCGTAAAGATAAATAAGCCAGTCGAACAGTTTGGCGTCCTGCACCTTGGGCAGGTTCCGGGTTAGGGTCTGGTAAAGATGATGGTGCGTGTTGACGAAACCTGGCAGCACCACGCAGCCCTTCGCATCTATTACCTTGTCGGCTTTTACTGCCAGATTTTTACCGACTTTCTTTATTTCCGGGCCTTCCGCGTAAAGGTCCCCGCCCTTGATCTCGCGGCCGGAAGCGTCCATGGTGGCCAGCACCAGCGCGTTCTTTATCAAGAGGGTTTTTTGTTTCATGGCGTCTCCGGAAATTCAAGTTCTTTAAATATTATAGTAAAATAAAAATTAGCCCCGGCCAGGCCGGATACCCCATAACAGGAAAAATCATGAAAAACAAAATCACCTTCCTAACTGACGCGCAGCTTAAAGCCGAGGCGGACCGCTGCCTTTATTGCGAGGAAAAGCCCTGTAAAACGGCCTGCCCGGCCGACTGTTCCCCCGCCGATTTCATAATGGCCGTGCGCCAGCTGGAAAGATCCGATATCAAACGCTCGGCCGCCCTCATAATGGGACACAACACTTTCGGCGGCGTCTGCGGCGCGGTCTGTCCCGACTGGTTCTGCGTGAAGGCCTGCTCCCGCAAGCTTTTCGACAACCCGATAAACATACCGGCCGTGCAGGCCGCGGTGGTTCAGAAAGCGAAGGAGCTGGGCGTGATGCCCAAGTTCAAGAAGGCCAGGCCCAACGGGAAGAAGATCGCCGTTGCAGGCGCGGGCCCGGCCGGCTTCGCCGCGGCGGGAACCCTCGCCCAGCTGGGCTACAAGGTGGACATTCTGGAAAAAGACAAAAAAGCGGGCGGCGCCTGCAACCTGATACCCGACGCGCGCTTCCCCAAAGAAGTGCTGCGCACGGAGATAGAATTCATAAAAACGCTGGGCGATATTTCAATAAAGACCGGGGCCGCGGTTAAAGACCCGGCCTCGCTGCTTGCGAAATACGATGCCGTAATAGTTACAGCCGGCGTGGAAAAGCAACTGAAGCTTGCCATCCCGGGAGAGAACCTGGGAGTGGAAGGCCTGGAATACCTGCGCAATTTTGCTAAATATAAAGTGAAGGGGAAAAATGTAGCGGTAATAGGCGGCGGGGCCGTGGCCGCGGACTGCGCCATGAAAGCGCTGACCCTGGGCGCCGCCAGGGCGGAGATCTTCACCCGCAAGAACATAGGCGACATACAGCTGCCGGAGCACGAACTGCGCGACATTCTGAAAGCCGGCATAAACATCAACGGCCGCAGCCGCATCACCGCCGTGCTCAAGAAGGGAATAAAAATCATTCGCCTCGACGATAAGTCAAAGGACCTTCCCGGCACGGAACAGGTGCGCTCCGATATAGACTTCACGGTGCTGGCCATAAAGAACCTGCCGGTCTTCGAAGACAAGCGGCAGAAAGGCGTCTTCCTGGCCGGCGACTGCCGTAACGGGGCGGCCACCGTGGTGGAAGGCGCCGCTTCCGGCAAGAACGCCGCCATGGAGGTCCACGCCTTCCTGCAGGGGAAAAAAGCTCCCGCCATCCCCGACAACAAAAAAAGCACGGTGGTCCTTAACGGCCGCGCCATGCTGCCCGTCTCTCTGGAGACGGATTTTTTCGGCCGCAAACTCAGCTCCCCTTTTATAATTTCCGCCTCCCCCCACTCGGACGGCTACGCGCAGGTAAAACGCGCCTATGAAGCCGGCTGGCCGGGCGTGGTAATGAAAACCGCCTTCGACGGCCTGCACGTGCATATACCGGGCGAATACATGGTAACGTTCACCGAGAACACTTACGGCAACTCCGACAACGTTTCGGACCACCCCCTGGACCGCGTCTGCGGGGAAGTGGCGCGGCTGGTGCGGGAGTACCCGGACCGGTTGACCGCGGCTTCCACCGGCGGTCCCGTAACCGGCAACGACGAGGCTGATAAAAAGGTATGGCAGTCTAACACCCTCAAGCTTGAAAAAGCGGGCGCGATGGCCGTAGAATACTCGCTCTCCTGCCCCCAGGGCGGCGACGGGACCAAAGGCGATATAGTTTCACAGGACCCAGAACTGGCGGCGAAGATCATAGGCTGGGTGATGGAAGTCTCCGACCCGAATATCCCCAAGCTCTTCAAGCTGACCGGCGCCGTAACCGCCATCTGGCAGGTGGTCAACGCCATCAAGCAGGTGTACGCCAGATACCCGCACAAAAAGGCCGGGATAACGCTGGCAAATTCCTTCCCGGCCCTGGCTTTCAGGAACCGCCTATCTGGCAAGGGCGCCTGGGAAGAAGGCATGATAGTGGGGATGAGCGGCGAGGGCGTGGCCCCGATCAGCAACCTCACCATCTCCAAGGCCGTGAACCTGGGGGTGCCCATCTCCGGCAATGGCGGGCCTATGGACTATAAGGCCGCGGCGCATTTCCTGGCGCTGGGCGCCAGGTCCGTGCAGTTCTGCACCGTGGTCATGAAGTACGGCTTCGGGATTATAGACGAACTTAACTGGGGACTAAGCCACATGCTGGAAGCAAAGGGATACGGCTCGGTAGGCGCTTTCATCGGCTGCGCCCTGCCCTCCCCCGTGACAGGCTTCATGGAACTTACCGCCGTAAAGAATATCCCGGAGGCCGACGCGGACCTGTGCCGCCATTGCGGCAACTGCGAACGCTGCGGCTACCTTGCGGTGGAACTGGACGGCAAAAAGGTTCCCCGGTTCGACGCCTCAAAATGCGTCGGCTGCTCACTGTGCGTAAAAAAATGCTTCTCGGGAGCGCTGAAAATGCGCAAACGCACCGCCAAAGAACTTGCCGCCCGCCCGGAGTAACACCATGAAAAACATTCTTATCAAGAACGGCATTATAGTAACCCTCGGCGCGAAGAACCGGGTGCTGACCGGCTGCGCCCTGCTCATAGAGGACGGCCTGATAAAAAAAATAGGCCCGCAGAAGAACTTCAAAGGCAGATACGCAAAGGTTATCGACGCGGCCGGCAAAGTGGTGATGCCCGGTTTTATCAACACCCACATGCATTTCTACAGCACCTTCGCCCGCGGGCTGGGCAAGGCAGCCCCGTCGCGCAACTTCACGGAGATCTTAAACAACCTCTGGTGGAGACTGGACAAGAAACTCACCAACCAGGACTCGTACTACAGCGCCGTGATACCGCTTATAAACGCGGTACGAAAGGGCACCACCACCCTGATAGACCACCACGCCAGCCCCTTCGCCATAAAAGGCTCGCTGACGGCTATAGAAAAAGCCGCCCGTGAAACGGGCCTGCGCGCCTGCCTTTGCTATGAGGTGTCGGACCGGGACGGTGGCGAGCTGGCCCGGGCGGGACTTGAAGAGAATTCGGAATTCATACGGCGTGCCGCCGCCTCCGGGGACAACAGCATCAAGGCCCTCTTCGGTCTGCACGCTTCCTTCACGCTTACGGACGGCACGCTGGAAGAAGCGGCCTACCGCGGCCACAAACTGGGCGTCGGCTTCCATATCCACACCGCCGAGTCGCAGGCGGACCAGCTGGACGCGGAGTCGCACCACAAACTGCGGGTGCTGGCGCGCCTGCGCGGCTTCGGCATACTGGGCAAGCAGTCCATAGCCGCGCATTGCGTACACGTCACCGACGCGGAAATAGATATCCTGAAGGAAACCGGCACCGCCGTAGCGCATAACCCGCAGTCCAACGCCAACAATTCCGTGGGCATAGCGGACATCGTCAAAATGATGTCCCGCGGCGTGCTGGTAGGCCTGGGCACCGACGCCATGACCGTCAACATGTTCGAAGAGCTGCGCGCCGCTCTCTGGCTGCAGCACCTGAAGCACGACCCCTCGCAGGGCTTCATGGAACCGGTCACCGCCCTGACCGTAAACAACGCTAAAATAGCCAACCGCTATTTCAAGGGCCTGGGCGAGCTGAAGGAAGGTTTTGCGGCCGACGTGATACTGATGGACTATTTCCCGCCCACGCCGATGGACGCCTCGAACTTCGCCGGGCACCTGGTGTTCGGCCTCAGCCAGAGCGCGGTGGACACCACCATAGCAGCAGGTCGCGTGCTGATGGAAAACAAAAAACTCAGGCTGGATATAGACGAAGAAGAGGTTTCAAGGAAATCTGCTGAACTGGCAAAAAAACTCTGGAGCCGGTTCTAAGGAACGAAGGATTAAAGCGCGGCCTACGGCACCGCGCCGCACTTAAAAGGTCAGCGTAACTTTTTTCAGGCCTTTAGGGTTGTCAGGATTAAGGCCGCGCGACGCCGCCAGGTTGAGCGCCAGGAGTTTCATTTCAATATCGGCAAGCAGGCAGTTAAAAGGATACCGGCCTGCTTTTTGCGCCACCACCCGGTACGGGGTGCCGCGCTCATCCAGCGCTTTTTTCACCTTCAGCAGGTCTTCCGGCAGGGGACCG
Organism: Elusimicrobia bacterium RIFOXYA12_FULL_57_11; assembly: GCA_001800275.1. Classification (GTDB taxonomy): domain Bacteria; phylum Elusimicrobiota; class Elusimicrobia; order Elusimicrobiales; family UBA9959; genus UBA9959. Next base: position 4,958 of record MGVB01000047.1, on the reverse strand, counting down.
CCGGGGCTCAGCAGGAAAACGAAATCCCGGCGCGTGTAGGCCCCCACCGGGCCATGCAGAAATTCCGCGGCGGAATACCCCAGCGCGTGCGCCCGCGCCATTTCCCTGAACTTAAGGGCGGAATCGTCGGCCACGGCGTTATACGGCCCTCGCCCCACAAAGCCTATCATCTGCGCTTTTTTAAGCTGCTTAAAGAAACCCTGCCCGGCCTGGGCGAAAGGCGCCGCCACAAGCCTCCGGGCTAATTTTACGGTATCGGAAAAATCGCTTTCTTTAAAACAGCCGCTCCAGATCTGGGCCGTCCACAAGACGGCCCAAAGCTGCAGGATAAAGCTTTTTGTAGCGGCAACCGGCAGTTCCGGGGAGCGGGACAGCAGGATGTGGCGCCCCGCCAGGCGTGCCAGCGGGTTGCGTGCAAGATCGGCCTCATTGGTAACGGCCGCCGCGCCGGCGCCCCAAGCCATCAATTTTTTCAGGCAGGCCACGATATCCGGGCTTTTGCCCGATTGAGAGAATGCCCACACGGCCTGTCCTTTGAAGTTAAGCGGCCGCGCCGCCTCGAAAATAGAATGCGGATGGATGAAGTTGGTTATTGTGCCGGCGCAAGTTTCCCAGACATATTTGGCGAACAGGGTAGCGTTGCCGGAAGAACCGCGTCCTACGAGATATACCACCTTGTCTTTAGAGCGTATGGCCGTTTTTTTAAGGCTTTGTGAGCCTCGGGAGAAGTTTTCAAGCAGTTCCGGTATTTCCCGGATGTCTTTGGCGGTAAGTGTATCTTCAATTTTCATGGTTCGTGATTTAACGTCCGGTTATTTTCTTTTTTGCTGTCCTGAGCACCTTTAGTCTGGCGTCTATATGCTTGAGGTCCGTACCGGTACGCCCGTAGTGGGCGTGCTCTATAGGTGAATCGGGGCAGATATAGGTGCCGCGCTGTACGCCTTTTGGGTCTTTTTCCAAACCCAGCCAGATCAGCCAGGGCTTCATGTCAGAGAAATCCCTGACAGCCAGTTCCGGGTTGGAACGCATTATCAGCGTTTCATCGCCGAAACCGTCCAGAACGGCTCCCTGGTGATAGCCCGCCTCTTTCGCGGCTTCCACGTCACGGTACGTGTCGCCTATCACAAAAACTTCGCGCTGCTTTATCTCCGTTTTAGATATTTCAGCGGCCCGTTCAACCGCCTTTTTAAGCATTTCACTCCGGTGATGAGAGTCGCAACCGTAGCCGCCGAAAGCGAAATGCTTCATCAGCCCCGAAGGTTTAAGCTTTATAAAGGCGCCAGTCTTCAGGTTGCCGGTGCCGAGGCCCACCAACACCCCCTTGCAGCCGGAGAGTTTTATCAGAAACTTTGCAACACCTTTTACCTTCTGATATTTCTTGTTTTTAACGGCGGCAAGCACCTCGTGAGGAAGACGTTCCACATATTTCCGGGTCAGCTCTTCCATTTCCTTCCTGGTAGGCTTGCGGCCGGCGCCTGTTTTAAAGGCGTTCTCGAAGTTGGCGTTGTCGGTTGCCCCCTGCAGCTGGCAGGACTGGCAGGCTTCGGGGTGGCCGGTCATGGCCTTAACCGCGTAATTAAGCGCACGCGCCCCGGCGCCCCCGGCTTTGATAAGCGTACCGTCTATATCGAACAGGATTACTTTCATAGGATCCGGAACACCTCAGGGCTTGCGATAGACTATTTTGCCTTTCTTAACCGTCATTACGCACTGGTTGGCCCCAAAATAGTAGCACAGCTCCCGGTAGTCGTCCGCGTTAAAGAAGGCCAGGTCCGCCTGCATGCCAGGAACTACCGCGCCAAGCCGCCCACCCAATCCCAGCGCCCAGGCGCCGTTTACCGTGGCGGCGCAAAGGGTTTCCTCCGGGGTCATGCCGCAATGGGTGCAGGCAGCCGAAAGGACGAATTGCATATTCCAGCAAGGGCAGGTGCCCGGGTTAAAGTCAGTGGCCAGCGCCACAGGTACGCCTTCGGCTATCAGTTCGCGGGCGGGCGGGTATTTAACCAGGCCAAGGTAGAAATTAGAGGCCGGCAGGAGGGCGGCTATGGTGCCCGCTTCGCGCATGGCGGCTATATCCTCGGCGTAAACATGGTCGGCGTGATCGGCGCTTATAGCCCCGGCGGCTATCCCGGCGCGCGTCCCGCCATAGTTCGAAAGCTGTTCAGAATGCACCTTGGGCCTGAACCCCAGGCCCGCCGCGGCTTTAAGGTAACCGGTGGCCTGCTCCGGGGTGAAATAACCTTTTTCGCAGAAAATGTCGGCGAACACCGCCAGCTTTTCGGCCGCCACCCTGGGCAACACCTCGGCAACGATATGGTCGAGGTATTTCTGCGCGTCGCCGGCGAACTCCGGAGGCACGCTATGGGCGGCCAGCAGCGTGGGCAGCATTTCAAGCGGCGTAAGTTCCGCGGCCGCGCGCACGGCCCGCAGCATTTTCAGCTCGGATTCAAGACTGAGGCCGTAGCCGCTTTTAACTTCCATCGTGGTGGTCCCACACTCAAGGAAGCGGCCGGCGCGCGCGGCCAGCTGGGCCGCCATCGCCCCGAGCGGCTGCCTGCGCACGGCGCCTATGCTTGCAAGTATCCCGCCGCCGGCCGCTTTTATCTCCTGGTAGGAAGCCCCGGCGGTGCGCATTGAAAAATCTTTCAGGCGGGGTTCGGCGAACACCGCGTGGGTATGGCTGTCCACGAAGCCGGGCAGGCAGACTCCGCCCACCGCTATTTTTTTCGCTTTTTTGGCCAGGCGGTGACGGGCAACGGCGGCCCCGGAACCGGCGGCCGCTATAATACCGTTCTCCACCAGGACCGCTGCATTTTTTACCAGCCCCGTTTCGCGCATGGCCGCCCCCGCCCTTGGCGCGTTATCGCCCGCGAATGTAAGGAGTTGTTTTATACCGGTGAAAAGTATTGCCATAGTGTTCACTCAAGGGCGGCCGGGGTATTCCCCCGGGAACCCGTTGCGGAAGGGGGCCCCGCCATCAGAGTAAGGCGGGGGAAACCGACGCAAGGGTTTCCTCTGCCCGGGTTCCAGGGGGAATACCCCGGGCGCCCGTAGCCGGCACCTACCTGAAATTATCGAACTGCAGCGTCAGCCCGTAGTCACCGCCGCGCAGCAGCGTCATCACGTTCTGAAGCTCGTCCTTGGATTTGGAGGTAACGCGCAGCGTATCCCCCTGTATCGCGGCATTAGCCTTGAGCTTCCGGTCTTTAATGGCCCGCACCATTTCCTTGGCCTTTTCCACCGGTATACCCTGTTGCACTTTCACCGCCTGCTTGGCCGTCCCACCCAAAGCGTCCTCTATCTTCTGCGGCTCGAAATTTTTCACCGGCAGGCCGCGCTTGGAAATCTTGGTAAGCAGCACGTCAAAAAGCGCCTTAACCTTATAAGCGTCAGAAGACTGCAGCATGATAGTGTTAGCTTTCTTGTCGAAATTTATTTCCGATTTAGAATCCTTAAAATCGTAGCGGTTAATTATTTCCTTCATCGCTATCGCTATCGCCTCGTCCACCACGGTGTACTCGACCTTGGATACCACGTCAAAACTGAATTCGCTTGCCATTTTCAATATCCTCCGTTAAGTTATTTAAGCATCGGTATCTTCACGCCTTTCTTTTTTGCGAAATCCGTTGCGGTCTTATAACCGGCGTCGGCATGGCGCAGCACGCCCATGGCCGGGTCGTTGGTGAGCACGCGCTCAAGACGCAGGCCCATCTCTTTCGTCCCGTCGGCCACGGTGACCTGGCCGGCATGCAGGGAATAACCCATGCCTACCCCGCCGCCGTGATGGAAGGACACCCAACTGGCGCCGGAAGCCGTATTGATAAGGGCGTTAAGTATGGGCCAGTCGGCTATGGCGTCGGAGCCGTCTTTCATGGCCTCGGTTTCACGGAAGGGACTGGCGACGGAGCCCGAATCCAGATGATCGCGTCCTATCACTACGGGCGCGGAGATTTTCCCCTTTTTAACGAGGTCGTTAATACGCATGCCCATAATATGGCGCTCGCCGTAACCCAGCCAGCAAATGCGTGACGGCAGGCCCTGGAATTTAACTTTCTTCGTGGCCATGTCCATCCAGCGGCGCAAGTGCCCGTCTCCGGGGAACAGGTCCAGCACAAGCTTGTCCGTTACGGCAATATCCTTCGGATCGCCTGAAAGCGCCGCCCAGCGGAACGGGCCTTTGCCTTCGCAGAAAAGTTCGCGTATATAGGCTGGAACAAAACCGGGGAAGTCGTAGGCTTTTTTTACACCCTGCTTAAAGGCCATGGTGCGGATATTATTGCCGTAGTCGAAGGTAACGGCGCCGGCTTTCTGCAGTTTCAGCATGGCCTCGACGTGTATGGCGATGGATTCCATGGAAAGTTTGAGATATTTAACAGGGTCCAGGCGGCGCAGGGAGTCGGCCTCCTTTACGGAGTAACCGCGGGGGATATAGCCTTTCAACGGGTCGTGCGCGGAGGTCTGGTCGGTCAGCACGTCTATTTTCACGCCGCGGCGGGCCATTTCGGGCAGCACTTCGGCGCAGTTGCCCAGCAGGCCGATGGAAAGAGGCTGGTGCGCCTTCATGGCTTTATCCGCCAGCGCCAAAGCCTCGTCAAGGTTGCGGCCCATTATATCTACATAAGCCGTGTCCAGGCGCTTGCGGATGCGCGTCTCGTCGGCTTCTATCACTATGGCTACCCCTCCGTTCATGGTTACGGCCAGGGGCTGGGCGCCGCCCATGCCGCCGAGGCCGCCGGTAACCGTGAGTTTGCCGGCCAGGTCGCTCTTGAAATGTTTGCGGGCGCAGGCGGCGAAGGTCTCATAAGTCCCCTGCAGTATGCCCTGCGTGCCGATATAGATCCAGGAACCGGCCGTCATCTGGCCGTACATCATCAGGCCCTTCTTCTCCAGTTCGTCGAAAGTCTCCCAGTCGGCCCAGTTGCCCACCAGGTTGGAGTTGGCTATTATGACGCGGGGAG
>MGVB01000046.1 GCA_001800275.1 Elusimicrobia bacterium RIFOXYA12_FULL_57_11 | reverse complement strand
CCAAACAGCTAGCAACGGCAACGGCCCTCGTAAACACCGGCATAGCCGCCTGGAACGTAGTAAGCGGCGGCTCCCCCTCAGGCGCCGCGTCTTCGGCTTACGCCAGCGCCCTGCCCCCGGCCATCTTCCTTAACTGGAGCGGCGTTGCCCAATGGAAGGGCCCGAAAGAATATTTTTACTCGTACACGGTCACCAATCTCATGAACATAGACGTCATAAAGGTCAAATACAAAATCTCCTTTTTCTACGGCGGCACCGAAGATTACGCAGGCAGACACCCCGGGCCCAAAGATGTCACCGGCAAGTACATAACCAACTTCACAGTAAAAGCCGTGTCCGTCAACGTAAAGTGGGGCTGGCACTTCAACCTGGACGTTAAAATGTCCAACCCGATGAACGTCGGCACCACGAAAAAGCCCGTCGCCGCCCTGCAGTCAGACCTGCAATGGTCCGTTTCCAACATCTTAAGCACCAACAGCGGCATCTGGAGCTACACCCTGGACGGCAACGGGAATTTCAGGGACCTAAACGCGGAAGAAAAGTCCCTGACAAAGGCTATCCCTCTGGTTCAGCCTCTCGAAACGCCTGCAGTTTCCTGGAACTGATACCAGCGCCAAGGCGCAAAAAAACCCCCGGGAAGCCGGGGGTTTTTTACTGTTGCGGGTGCCGCTGACTACTTTGCGCCGCAGCACTTCTTGTGTTTTTTACCGGAACCGCAGGGACAAGGCTCGTTTCTCCCCACCTTGGGTTCCTCGCGCCGCACCGTCTCAACCTTTACCGGGTCACCGCCCTGGAGCACCTCGGGATATTTCTGCATCCATTTTTTTACCGCCTTATCGTCGTTTATATCCACCCCGGCTATAAGCATTTTCCGGTAAATACCTATAATTAGGGCGCGCTGCTGCGGGGCTTTGGCCTGGGCGAGGATTTGCGGAGAAATCTTATCCAGCTCTTCCGCCAGCTCCTCATCGGTTTTTTCCGCGGGGGTTTTCGCTTTTACCGGAGCCGGCTTTGCCGCGGCAGGCGCGGTCTTGGCCCCTGCCGCCGCGGCGGGAGCTTCCGTTTTCTTCAGGTCGGGCATCAGGACGGAAGCTTTGGCCGCCTCATCCCGGTTACCCGTCAGTTTCTTTATAAAATCCCATGCCATATGTAATTCTCCTTGATTTTTCCGCGATCAGAGCGGCTGCTAAGCCGTAACTTTCGCCGCATCCTTAAGATAGCATGCAAGCGCGATAGAATGAAGCTTGGTAACGGGGGAATCCGTCCTGGACGGCAGTATCACCGGGATATTGCAGCCCGCCAGCAGCGTAGCGGATTTCATGCCCGCGCCGAAATAAGACAGACACTTGTAAACCGGGTTCGCGCTGTCCAGGTCGGGGAACAGGGCAATATCGGTATCGCCGGGAACGCTGGCGTCTTTTATGCCTTTCTCGGCCGCCAGTTCCTTTGAGAACGAAATGTATATATCGTAAGGCCCCTCTACCACGCAGTTTTTGAGGAAACCGTCGCGGTTCATCTGCACAAGGGCCTGGGCGTCCAGGGTGCTGGGGATGCCGGGATTGACTTTTTCCACCGGGCAGACCACTGATACTTTAGGAAGCTCAACGCCCAGTTGGCGCATCATCTCTACGGCGTTACGGGTGATCTTGGCCTTCTGCTCAAGGGTGGGACTTATCATGATGGCGGCGTCGGTGACGGCGAAAAGCTTATGGTAGTTGGCCAGCTCGAACAGGACGAAGTGGCTGAGCACGGTGCCTTCAGCCACGGCGGCGACCTCTTTGCGCAGCAAGGCCTTCATATAGAACTTAGTGTCTACAAGGCCTTTCACCAGAAAATCCCCCTTGCCGGCCTTTACCAAGTCCACGGCCAGGTTGCACATCTCGGCGTAGTCCGCCTTATCCACAAGCTCGAAAATATCCAATTTAAGCCCGACTTTGACGGCCATAGCCTCCACCTCGGCTTTCGGGCCGATCAGGATGCCGCCTGAGATTATCTTATTATCCACGCCCATTTTACAGGCGGTAAGCACCTCGTCATTATTGGCGCCGGGCACAACGATACGGTTCGTTTTCCCGCGCACCAAACCCAGCAGCTCGTCAAAGTTCTTGAATTTCATGTAGTTCCTCCGGAAGTAATTTTGCCGAAATCAGTATTTTTTTACCGCCTTTGGACGCCTGAGGGCTATGTCGGCGGCCGTGCGCAACGCCGTCATTTCATCGCCGCCAGGGTAAGAGAGCACCTGGGCTATCCAGCCGACGCGGCGCTTTATCTCTGGCACGAGCACCTTGTCGTAAGCGAGCCCGCCGGTCAGCACTATCGCATCCACCTTCCCCTCCAGCACCGTCGCCATCGCGCCTATCTCCTTGCAGATCTGGTAACCCATAGCGTCCACCGCTTCCCTGGCTTCGTCGCGGGTCATTTTATCAGGGTCCAGTCCGGAGCCGGGTTTTATCTCTCCGGTCAATATGTATTTTTCCAGCGCGACGCAGTCCGAGGTGCCGGTATAAGCCACCAGACCGCCATGGCCCTTAAGCTTGAGCATCATATCCTGTTGCGAGTATTTGCCGCTGAAACACATCTTTACCAGGCCGCCTGCCGGCACGCCGCCGGAGCGCTGCGGGGTGAACGGGCCGTCCCCGTTGAGCGCGTTATTTACGTCTATTACGCGCCCGCCCAGGTGCGCGCCTACGGAGATCCCGCCGCCGCCGTGCATGATTATCAACCGGCATTCCTCGTAAGGCTTGCCCAGCTGGCGGGCGGCGTGGCGCCCCACGCGCTTCTGGTTCAACGCGTGGAAAATGGAGATGCGCGGATTTTCCGGCATGCCGGAGTAGCGGGCGAGCGGGAGCATTTCGTCCACGACCACCGGGTCCGCTATAAAGGCCTTTATCCCGTTGGCGGCGGCGATATCGTGCGCTATTATACCGCCCAGGTTGGAGGAATGGTCCCCCATCACGCCCTCCCGCAGATCGGCCAGCAACGCCTCATTCACCTCGTAGACGCCGCCCTCGATGGGCTTTACCAGGCCGCCGCGGCCTATAACAGCGTGCAGTTCTTTTATGCCGATGCCGTGCTCAGTCAAAGCCCCCAGCGCCATGCGCTTGCGCATTTCAAACTGGGCGGTGATCCTTTCGCGTTCAAAGGGTTTCAGGTCCTCCGGGCTGTAGCGCACCGTCTTATGGAACACCTCGGTCTCGCCGCGGAAATAGCTGACCTCGTCGGAAGTTGACCCGGGATTTATCACCAGTATGTTGTAATCGGCCATGTTCTCCCCTACTTCCTGAATAGTATCTCGTACAGGTACGGCACGTTCTTTTTCCCAAGGGTAACGAAGATTCTCTCCCCCTGCCCGCCGGAGAAAACCGCGTGCTCTTTGGCGCCTTCGCAGTAATCCTCCTTTTGACAGGGGATAAGGCCCAACGCCCCGCCCCACGGCCCCCATGGATACGAAGCTGTCCGCAGGTGCACGCCCCCCGAATCAGCGTCAGTGTACACCGCAATGTAGCTCTTCAGGAACTCATTGTAGGAAACCGAAAACTCTTCCGGCACACCTTCTATCACGACCGACGCCTCGGAGACGTCCTCAGACCAGGCAGCAGTGGCCGTTTCCTGGCTGTAATACGAATACTTCTCCCTTGAGGCCAGGTCTTCCGGCTTCACCCGGGCCAGGGCGGCCCCGTATTCCCCCGGGGAATTCATTGCGCGGCCATACACGTAAACCCAGCCGTCGTCGTCGGTCCATGCCGCGCTGCCGAACGCCGGTTCAATATCGTTCCAAAGGCAGTAGCTGCCAGAACTGCGTACTTTTTCATACGGGCCCTGCGGTCTTTCCGCCAGGGCCACGCCTTGTCCGACGCGGAAATAATCGTAAAGGTCGGGGCCATAGTTGTTCAGCACCGAATAGAACACGTAATATTTTCCCGCGGCTACCGCCGCCCTTGGCCAGAACCTGCGCGCCTGGCTGTACTCTTTCATTTCTCCTGAAAGCAGCTGCAGCGGCCAGCCGTTCTCATCCGCCACATAAGTCAAGGCACCGCGCTGCGCAAGCGGCGCCGTGCTTTTTGAGATTGCGGCCGCGCCATCCACAATGCCCCATACAGCGGACTCCCCGTCCCCCTTGACCTCGCCCAGCCACACGTTGCTGAGCAGCCATAGCACACCGCCCCCGGGAAGGGCCAGAGTATAATTCCCGCCCTGCCCGACAACCGCCCCGGTAGCGACGGACTGCGCCAGCAGTGGCGTGCCGGTTGAGACCTCAAAGGCCGGGAAGTTGCCGGCCTGTTGCGCGGCGGCGGGCAATGCCGTGGATAAAACCAGCAGCAGGATGCGTTTTTTCACTCCGCCTCCACGAAAATACCGGATTTATAGTGTTTTTTTACCGGCTCCAGAACTTCCCAGCGGCAGGACAGGCTTTTGGGGAAAACCACAAAGTCTCCGGCGGCTATGGTAGCAGAACCGGAAGGCCAGCTGACTACGGCCTTTCCCTCAAGGAACAGGCAAGCTTCATCTTCCCCGTACTGCCAGTCGAATTGGGCGACCGGGCTCTCCCAGACAGGCCAATTCCTGACAGCGCGGGCCCGGAGGAAGGCCTCGTCGGGTTTTATGACCGTTATCTTTCTCATGCGGACAACCTCTCCGGACGGCGCCGGCTTTGCGGGGAATTTCCTGCGGAGCGCTTTCGCTTATCGTGGACTATAATATAATAGAAACTGCGCCTCTTGCAACAATACGCCGTCGCGCAGCCGGTTACGCAAAGGCTTGCGATATGTTTGACGCTTATTTTTCGCGCTTCTCCGACACGCCATGACAGGCTCCCGAGCAGACGCCTGATGAAATGCATGGACTCCGAGAGTGCCCAACACCACGCCAAAACCACTGCGCATAACCGTATTTTTTCCGACCATGGAGCCCGCAATGTCACGTTCGGAACCGGGCTGCGCCGCAATACCACCCGCCTGGACTGTTCCTTTTCCCCGTTGAGAGAAATCGACTCGATACACAGGATTTACATTTCACCGGGGTTCGCGCAAGAATAATCCGGGGCGCCCGCGCTCCTGGTCAGCCCCCGTCAGAGGTCCTGCTCTTTGCCGTCAGCGGGAAAGACATTATGAACCACGCCGCAGAGAACACCATTCCCAGCGCCGGATAAAAACCCGGTGCCACGGCGCCCGCAGCTTTAAGACCGGAGATCCAGGTGGCGGTAAGCCCCTTGGCGAACCGGTAGGTGAAGGCGTCAGCCACCTGCTTGGCGCGGTAGCGGGTATCGTAAGAGAACGGGATATAAAGCGTTTCTTTGGAAGCCCTGAAGATGGAATAATCCATGCCCTTAAAGAGCAGGAAAGCCGTGGACGCCACGGCCAGCGTGGGATTGATGAACAGCAGCAGGCACATCACCAGGTGCACCACCGGGATAGCCGTGAGTATGCCGCGCGTAGGCACATAGCGCAGCAACAGCGGGGTCGCCAAAAACTGCATGGAGAACGAGAAGATGTTAACGTTCATCCAGAAGGTGCCGAGGTAAGCCGTGCGGGCGTCCTTAAGCGGCATGAAGTCCTGCACCAGGAGCGTAAAACGCAGGTCAAGAGCGGTAGCTACCACCTGCGCGGAGAATATAATGAACGCTATAAAAAGAACGGTGCGGTTCTCGGCAAGTATCTTAAGATGCAGATGCCCTTTTTTCCCGCCGGCCTCGTCGGCGGCGGGCTTGGGCTCTCCGGCCCTGTCATAACCTATCCAGAAAAGGACCATCGCGGGGATAATGGCCGCGGCGGCAAAGCCTACGAACATTTCGGTGCCAAGCCCTACTGCGAATTTACCCAGCAGGAAGCCGCCGATAAGCGAACCCAGCGCGCCGAACCCGGCCACCGGGCCGTTAAAGACCTTGCCTTCCTCGTCCTTAAGGACGCTGTTTATGAACGACCAGTACTGTTCGGCGATTATCACCACATAGGATTCTTTGAACACCAGGAGCAGGAAAGCCAGCCATTTCCCGGCATGCCCCAAGCCCAACCACGCGAGGAAGAAAAAGCCCGCGCTGCCCAGCATTGAAACCGCCATGGCTTTTTTAGCGCCGTAACCGGAAAGAACGCGGCCGTAACCGTATATCATGGCGGCCATCATGAAAGGCACGCAGGCTATGGCGTATGGTTTTGCCCCCGCCCCGAACTGGTCGATAAAGATGGACTCCGCGGGGGAACGGATGAACTCGTAGCCGCAAAAAAGAAAGGAAGCGGAAAGTCCCGCCATAAAGACGGCGCCCGCCACGTGCCGGCCGCGTTCCGTCTTTAAAGCCGCCAGAAGAGTGGACATCGGTAATCAGTACTTGAACTGGCCGTTCTCGTAGATGGTCACCTTCTTCCCGTTACGCAACGCGGCGGTCACTTTTTTATCTTCGGTATTTATCAGGTCCCAGTGCACGGCCGAACTGTTATACCCCAGTTTCTCTTTCTTTTTCCTGGTAAGCCCGGAAACATCTCCGGCGTAAGTATCAGAGTAGGAATCCCCTATAGCCACGTGGCAGTTGCCGTGTTTCCCGCCATGGTTCTCGTCAAAAAGGGTGTCCGCCATGAACTTATCTATCCTGGAGAAACGGCGGTCCGTCAGCGAATATTCTCCCAACTGTGCCGCGCCTTTGTCGGTGGCCATTATTTTTTTCACATACTCGCCGCCTTTTTCAGCGGAAATCTTCACGGCGCGGCCGCCCTTGAATTCCAGGCGTATTTTCTCCACGTAATTGCCGCCGCGGAAAGCCGGGAGGTTGGCGAAATAAACGCCGCGGGTGCCGCGCCAGTCCGGGGAGGTGAAAATCTCGAAAGACGGGATATTATGCCCGCTCACTCCCAAAAAACGCCGCCGCTCGCCCAGCTTTATCTCGAAATCCATGGAGCCGGATTCCGTACGGATGGTGTCGATATCCAGTCCTTTAAGCCACTTCTTTATGGCCGTGGAATTTCTGTAGATCTCCGCCCATTTTTTAGCCGGCGACTTCTCGTCAAGGAAACAGGCTTTGGCTATCTGCCGCGCGTATTCCTTCACCGGCAGCTTCGCCTGGCGCGCCAGTTCTTCGGTGGGATAGGTGCACAGGGTCCAGCCGAACCGGCCCATTTCCTCGTTCTTCATCATAATATCCCGCAGGGGTTTGCGGGCTATGGCCACCTGCGACTGGCGTTTGGTGTCTATGCCTTTAAGATTCGTAAGTGACGCCGGCGCGTGGATATAGATGTTGCCGTTCAAAGCCCCGAAGAATTCCCGCTCCCCGGCCCCGATAAAGGCGCGCTGTTTTTCATCCGAAAATTCATAAAAATCCCGCTCCAGCCTGGGGCTCATCCCGAAGCGGAAGACCACGTTGTGGCCGGACTTAACCAGCTTGCGGTGCAGCACCTCGCCCAACTCGCGGCCCTCAAGGTCGCAGCGTATAAGTATGGAGTCGTATTTTTTAAAACCGGTGCGCGCGGTTTTCAGCCCCCAGATAAGCGCGTCCGCATATTTTTCCAGCTGTTTTACGGAATATATTGACATACCGGCCTCCTGACTTTCCTGAAACAACACCCAGATTATAGTCTATTTCAGAGGACGATTTCCTGTCCTACCATAGGCCCTTTGACCCTTTATGGATGCCCGGGCAGCGGCTACAATAGAATATGGATCACCACGCTTTTCACAAAAAAAGAGGGCTCGCGCGGGAACTGGCGGTATTCTGCGCCGTGTTCCTGCTTGCGGCCTCCAGCCTCCGGGCACAGCTTAACGTCTACTTCGTGGACGTCGGCCAGGGCGACGCGATCTACATTGAATTTCCCAACGGCACCAACGCGCTGATAGACGGCGGCTCCGGCGGCGAGCCCATTTACAAATTCCTAACGAAAAAAGGCGTCACAAAACTTGACCGCGTAGTGCTTACCCATCCACACAGCGACCACTACCGCGGCTTGAAAAAAGTTTTCAACTTCTTTGACGTTAAGAGTTTCTATGACACTAAAGCGGAAAACATAAACGCCCAGGGCGACAACAACCTGCGGGAACTGGCCGCCGCGGAGCCCGGCTGCGGAACTTATTTCCCGTCATCCGGCGCGGAACTAAAATGGGATTCAAAGGTAACCGTTAAAGTTCTCAATTCCTGCGATGAGACGGTACAGATACGCGACAACGATGAAACCAATAACTGTTCTCTGGTACTGCGGCTTTACTACAACGGGGCCGGGATACTGCTCATGGCCGATTCCGAAGCAACCATAGAAAACACTATCACGAAGATCTTCAAGTCCGGCCTCCAGTCCTACGCGCTGAAGGTCGGCCACCACGGTTCCCGCTATTCCTCCACCGGACATTTCCTGTCCCGCGTGCAGCCGAAAGTGGCCATAATCTCGGCCGGAGTAAACAATGTGTACGGGCATCCGCACGCGGAAGCCATAGAACGCCTCCGGGCCGCGGGCGCGAAGATCTATTACACCACGAACGGCACGCAGAACCTGCACATCCCGGCCCCAAAAATGGGCGTGGAGCCCGTCCTGGAAGGCCCCCTGCCCTACGATCCGCTGGAAGCGGCACAGCCGCCCGCTGTCAAGGAGCTCATATATACACCTGAAGTGCAGGCGCCTGCAAGCGTGAACACGCAAGCCCTGGACCAGCTCAAACAAACGGCGGACGCGCAGTAACTGGCCGGTACTGGCGCAAAAAAATCCGGTCAGGGAATTAGCCCCTGACCGGATTTTCTGTGTCTGCGCGGCCGGCCTACTTCTTCTGGTTCAACTCGAATTGCCTGGCAGCGGAAAGACTTTTCATGTAGGCCGTAAACTCCGCATTCCCGCCCGCTACCTCGTTAAAATGCTCGGCCAGCAGAACAAAGACCCTGGAATCTTCTTCACATTCCACGGTAGCGGTCCGCGGCGCCCCGTCCAGCAGCGCCATCTCGCCAAAAAAATCACCGGCACCCAGCGCGGCCACTTTTTGCGCCGGGCTGAAAAAACTTTTTTTAACAGTTACGCGCAATTTGCCGGAATAGACCAGGTAAAAAGCGTCGCCCGGGCCGCCCTGCTTGCAGACCTTTTCGCCTTTCCTGTATTCGAACAACATAACGAAAGCGAAGATTTTTTCAAGCAGACCCACGGTCATCTGGCTGAAAAAACTGACTTTCCGGGCCATGTCCGAAAACTCAATTATATCCGCATTGCTTGCTACAAGTTTTTTCATAATTACCCCGCTGACATTCTACCTTTATTTTCCGTTTCCCGCACCGTTGCGCCGCAGGATTGCGCCGCAGGAAACATTCCGCATGACCTTTAAGCACAAAACGGGCCGGCATCGGGAGGCACCGGTTCAAAGAATACGGAGGGATTACGGCCGGAGAATACCGGCGCTCAGTTCCAGGATACCGGAAACTGCGGCAGGTCGGCCGGGTAAGGGATACCCTTTGTCAGGGCTTTTTGTTCGGCGGTAAGGTCCCTGTAATTCCCCTTACCGTCAACCGTGTAGCTCCATATTCCCACCTCGCCGTCCTTGCTCATCATGGTGGAAAGCCGCCATTTAAGATCCGCCTGAAGGAAAGCCACGGGCGAAGCGACGGTCCCGATGTTCATAGGGTGGGACATGCCAACCTCGAGGTTAAAATGCCAGCCCCACTTGATATGGACGGACACCGGTTTCACTATAAAATTGGAAATGTAGCTGCCGGAAGGTTTGTTTTGCCCGTTTTCGGTCCCGCCATAATAAAACGCTATTTTGTATTTAACATCCACCACGTCCATGCCCAGCAGGTTCGTAACCTTATAGTTGTAGACGTATTCCCTTGGCCCTTTCCATGCAGCCACACCGCTCCAGTTGGCGTAAAGCCGGGGCGGGATAGCGCTGGCATACGAAGCCTCGGACTCAAAAGAGGCCGCGTTATCGTTTATGACCTTCCACGCGGCGGCCCCGGCGTTTATTATCCCCGCAGCTTCCACAACCTGCTTATCCGGGGCGGACAGCTGCGCCGGTTTTTCAAGGAGCACTTCACTGTCCGCGCCGGTTTCGGTAAAAGCAACGGATTGTGAACCGACGCGGTAATAGGCGGCGGAGTCCTGGGCGACGGCATGAACGGGCATGCCCGCGAAAAGGACAACCGCAAAGATACTCAGATGCCCATTCACGGTCTTCATGGTCATAGTTTAGCTCCGGCGCGCCGGTTCGGCAAGGAGGCAAGGGCCCAGAGGCGCCTGGGCCTAAGGCCTGAACCCGGGCTGAAGAAGCCTGCTATCAGCCGCCAGGTGAGGTATCGTGAAGGGCGGACCAGCGGGCGAAAAGGGTTTCCACCCTGGCCAATGCCGCATCCAGTTTTTTCTGACGTCCCGCAAGTTCCTGGGCATCCGTGGCTATAGCGGGGTCCTCAAGCGCCTGCCTGGCCCTGGCGGCCTGGCTTTCGGCGGCCTGCATTTCTGACTCCAGCCTGCGTATGACAGCCTTATGCTCCCTGCCTTCTTTTGCCGAAATTCCGCGGTCAGCGGCAGGCGCGGGCGCCGGGGCGGCGGCGCCGGCAGCCTCCTCCATCCAGCGTTCCCACTGGGACAGGTCGGCAAAAAACCGGGCATTCCCCCGGCCATCCAGCGCCAAGAGGCGCCGGCTTACGCGTTCAAGCAGGTAGCGGTCATGGGTAACCAGCACCAGCGCGCCGGGGAATTCCCGCATGCTGCTCTCAAGCACTTCCAGTGATTGCAGGTCCAGGTCGTTGGTGGGTTCGTCGAGCAGCAGCACGTCCGCGGGTTCCAGCATGAAGCCGGCTATCAGCACGCGGGCCTGTTCACCTCCGGAAAGCAGCCGCAGCGGCATCTCCAGCTGCTCCTGCCGGAAAAGGAACCGTGAAGCCCAGCCGCGCACGTGGATGTTGGAGCCTTTATAAACCACATGCTCCCCGTTGCCGCAGAGCGCGCGCTTCAGGGTAGTGTCCAGGTCAAGCCTGGCGCGGTGCTGGTCAAAGGTCACCACGCGCAGCCCGTCGGCCCGCTTAACCGTGCCGGAATCCGGCGCCAGTTGCCCGGCCAGCATTTTAAGCAGGGTGGTTTTCCCGCTGCCATTGCCGCCCAATAGACCAAGTTTTTCACCGGGCCCCAGCGTCAGGTCCAGCGGGCCGAAGAGCTTGCGGCCGCCCAGGCTTTTTTCCGCCCCGGCGGCGTGTATAAGCCGGTTGGCCTGGCGGTCCCCGGCCGTAAAATCCATGTCGGCGGCCCTGCCCTGGGCATTGTGATATTCAAGTTCTGAAAGTCCGCCTATCAGCTCGCCGGCCCTGTCTATGCGGGCCTTTTGCTTGGTCGCGCGAGCCCTGGGGCCTTTGCGCAGCCAGGCGATCTCCCCCCGCACAATATTGCGCACAGATTCTTCACGCGACGCCTGCGCGTCAAAAAAAGCTTCCCGATCCTCCAGGAAACGGCTGTAATTGCCCGCGCTGCTGAAATGTCCCGCCGGGTAGCGCTTGTTCAGCTCTATCACGCGGTTTGTAACGCGCTCCAGGAAACGGCGGTCATGAGTAACCACCAGGAACGGGAATTTAAACTCCAGGATGAACCGCTCCAGCCACAGCACGCCTTCAAGGTCCAGGTGGTTGGTGGGCTCATCGAGCAGCAGCAGGTCCGGTTCGCGCGCACTTTGCGCCAGGATGGCAAGGCGCTTTCGCCAGCCGCCGGACAGAACACTTACCTGTTGCGCGGGATCTGCAAACCCCGCGGCGCCAAGGCCCGCCGCGGCGCGCAGGTCAGTTTCATAATCCTCAAATCCGAGGCCACCGAGGGCTTTTACTATTTCATCGCGCACGGTCCATCCGCCGGGGGCCACCTCAAAGCGGTCCTGCTGGGCCAGGTAACCCAGCCGCAGTCCCCGCCGCGGCGTAAGGGCGCCCGAATCGGGCGTCTCGAGGCCGGCCAGTATTTTCAACAAGGTGGATTTACCGGCCCCGTTGGGGCCGATGAGCCCGGTGCGTTCGCCTTCAAAAAGGCCGAAAGAAAGCCCCTCAAAAAGCGGCCGCGCCCCGAAGTTCTTGGAAATATTCTGACAGCTAAGCAGTATGCCCATGAAGTACCAGAGTGCGGTCCGGCGCCGCACAAAAAACTACTGCCCGGTTTACGGTGTCAGGCAAAGAACCTAAAGACCGCATTTACCCGACAGGCAGCGCCGCCCGGGGTAATTCATTCATCATCTGATTCTATCAAAATACAGGGGGCGGGGCCGGCCAGCGGCGCGCGGCTCACCCGGGACGCGAAGGGAAATCCAGTATATATTTTACTGCGGAATCTGTCACTATGCAAAAATCCATCAGAGCCGTTTTCAGACCCTGGCTCCCGTCCAGGAAACCGAGACGGATAAAATAGTTTATGAGGAACCGGGTAAACGGGCGGAACAAAATAAACAGAGGGGATTTTCCTTTGATCGCGTAGGATTTAACCAGCATTTCCCTGTAAAACAACCGCTTCTTCTCCATGTCGGCCGAAGAAGCGCAGTGGTAATGATACAGCGGGTTTTCCAGGGCCGCCACCGCACCTTCCACCTCCAGCCGTTCATGAACCGGCAGCGCTACGAACCTGGCCCTGCCGCGCCGGAAAAGCCGCAGCTGCGTATCGGGATACTTGCCGCCATGTTTCAGCCAGCGTCCGAAGTAAAAATTCTTGCGCGGCATCTTGAACGCGGAAGCGCCGCCAGGGGCGGCGATCACCCGTCTCACCTCCCCGCTGAGCGCGGCCGGCATTTCCTCGTCCGCGTCCAGGATGAATACCCAGTCAGACGAAGCCTGCTCTATAGAGAACTGCTTGTTAACATGGACCGCCATACTGTTGGGCCGCGAAAAGACACGAGCCCCGGATTTCCCGGCTATTTCGGCCGTCCTGTCCGAGGAGCCGCAGTCCACCACTATAACCTCGTCCGCCCAGGCGGCGCTTTTAAGCGCCACGGGCAGTTTCTCTTCCTCGTTGTGGGCTATGATAGCTACGGAAACTGTAGGCATAAATAGGGGTCCGCCGGAAAAACGTTATTTTTTACGCGCCATAAGAATAAGATTTTCCCCGAAGAGCAGGGAGCGGGAGAACAACTGGCCGCGGATCTCCGTGTTGCGCCGCCTCTGAAGCGGGTCTTTTTCCCTGCGGAAGGCTATCAAGGTATAAAGCCACATCCAGGGCACATAGACGGCGTACAGGAGGCTGACAGGTTTTATCTTTGTGTGCCCGAGCTCCGCAAGGCTAAACCCGGTAGTGTGCAATGCGTAGCGTATTT
>MGVB01000045.1 GCA_001800275.1 Elusimicrobia bacterium RIFOXYA12_FULL_57_11 | reverse complement strand
GCGCAGGGAATCCCATAGCGGGTTGAAATGGGAATGTTCGTTGTTGCCTATATAGACGTTCTTTATAGGTATTTCTTTTATCTCCATGCGGGACCGGACCGCGAGCAGGAGCATTTCCAGTTCAAATTCATAGCCCTGCGGCGGAACTTTAAGCAGCTCCTTCATGAAATCCCTGGGGATGCCGCGCAGTCCCGTCTGGGTGTCGCGCAGTGCCCTGCCGGAGAAGAAGCTGAAAACAAGGCGCGTGAGGGTATTGCCAACCAGGCTGCGCGCAGGCACCGTGCCTTTGAAGGTGCGTATGCCCAGATTCAGCGCGCGTGGTTTCTTCTCCAGCGCCTGGCTTACCTGTTCTATATCTTCGGGGAGGTGCTGACCGTCGGCGTCCGCGGTTACCACGCCGGGGTATTCCGGTGGCATCTTGGTAAGGAAATAATTGAAAGCGGTTTTTAGCGCCTGTCCTTTGCCCAGGTTGGCGGCATGGCGCAGTATGTGTACTTTTGGCAGCGCGCCCAGCGTCTCAAAGAGCGTGGCCGCGGCGTTTGTGGAGCCGTCGTCCACTATTATAACTTCCCGGTTAGGCGCGGAGCGCAGCGCCCGTACAAGTTTTTCAAGCTCAGGGCCCGGCTGGTAGGCGGGTATTATTACAGGTGGTTTCATTCCTGACTGGTTTTCCCTGCGGTTTCAGTGATTCTTAAGCGCATAATTTGTTAATATTTAACCATATTATCAAATTTAGGTGCGTCCCCTGCAAACGGCCGGCCATTATTTAGGTTAGGGATAAACATAATGATTTCACTTATTAACCCGTTTATAACCAGCGCTGAGCGTTATGGTAAAGAGATAGGCGATATTGGCGGCCACCAGATGCCGCTGGGCATCTATTACCTGGCGGCGGTGCTTTTAAAGGACGGCGAAAAGGCGGAGGTGATAGACGCCGAAGCCATGAAACTGGTGCACGAGGACCTGGTTAAGAAACTTAAGCAGGCCCCGCCCGCCATTATAGGCATTACTTCCACTACCGTGGCTTTTCGTAACGCAAGGTCCCTGGCGGAATTGCTGCGCCGCGAACTGCCCGGTGTACCCATAGTTATAGGCGGCCCGCATATGACCGCCATGCCTGAGCCCACCATGCGCACGGGGGCGTTCGATTACGGCATAGTCCGCGAGGGGGAACAGGCTTTTTCCAGCCTGGTGAGCCTGCTGCTG
Organism: Elusimicrobia bacterium RIFOXYA12_FULL_57_11; assembly: GCA_001800275.1. Classification (GTDB taxonomy): domain Bacteria; phylum Elusimicrobiota; class Elusimicrobia; order Elusimicrobiales; family UBA9959; genus UBA9959. Next base: position 12,171 of record MGVB01000045.1, on the reverse strand, counting down.
CACGGCAAGGGGGCTATTGCGGATATTCCCAACCTCTGGCATGCCGCCGCCGGCGTAATAACGCCGCCCGCAAAGGTTGAATATATAGCGGACATCGACACTATTCCGTTTCCCGCCCGCCAGCTTTGCGGGGACCTTGGCATGTACAGGCCCCCGGTGGGGGCTTTTAAGCGGGAACCCGTGATGAGCCTTATCACCAGCCGCGGCTGTCCGTATCAGTGTATGTTCTGCGATAACAATACTTTCGGCAGGAAGATGCGTTTCTTTTCCGCGGAATACGTGGTCCGGGAAATAAAAGAGCTGGTGGTCCGTTACGGCGCGCGCGAGATAGCCTTTCTCGACGATACTTTTGTCCTTGATAAACCGCGTCTGCATAAAATATTCGAGCTGTTGGACCAGGAAAATGTGAAATTCTCGTGGACTTGCATGACCCGGGCCAATAACCTGGATCTTGAAACGCTTAAATTCATGGCGGCAAAAGGCTGCTGGCAGCTGCGCGTGGGTGTGGAAAGCGGCAACCAGGAGGTGCTGGACTTTATAAAAAAAGGAATAACACTTGAGCAGGTGCGCAACGTGGCCGCCTGGTGTGAAGAACTTGGCATCCAGACCACCGGATTTTTTATGATAGGCCACCATATAGACACGCCGCAAACCATACAGCAGACCATAGATTTTGCCCTGTCGCTGCCGTTTACCGACGTTACGGCCACTATAAATACGCCGATGCCGGGCACGGAGTCGTATGAGAAAGCCCGGCAGTACGGTTCTTATGATGAAAGCGACTGGACTTCTTTGAACTACTGGACGCCGGTATTCGTGCCTAAGGGCCTTACGCGGGAATTTATGCTGCAAAAGCAGTCTGAATTCTACCGCCGGTTTTATATGCGCCCCGGGGTGCTGCTGCGGCAGCTGGGCAAGATCCGCTCGCCGCGCGCGGCGCTGCTGGCCGCAAAGAACGCCGTTCTTGCGATAGGTTTTATCAGAGGCAAAAAATAAGGCGGGCGGCGGTAAAGATTTTTGCCTTCGGCAGTATAAACGGAGAACCAAGAGAATGGCGGAGCGTATTTTGATATTGGGCGGCGGCGGGATGCTGGGGCATAAGCTGTGGCAGGTCCTGCAGCTCAGATTTCCGGGCACGTTTGTGGCCCTCCGCAAGCCTAAAACATATTACCGGGAGTGCGGGCTTTTCACCGGCCCGAATGTGATAGACTCTCTGGACCTGCGCGATTTTACCCGCCTTGACTCCGTTTTAAATGAGTTTAAGCCTTCCGTTATTGTGAACTGCGCCGGGGTTACGCTGCGCAGTAAGGAAGCCCTGGACAAGAACTCGGCCATCTCCATTAACGCCCTGCTGCCGCACCGCCTGGCGGACTGGTGCGCAAAAAACAATTCACGCCTTATCCATTTCAGCACGGTCTGCGTCTTTGACGGGAAGACCGGGGGCTACACAGAGGACAGCCCGGCTGACGCCCGCGATCTTTACGGCACCACAAAAGCTTTGGGCGACGTTTCGGCTCCCTTTGCGCTGACGCTCAGGTCCTCGTTCATAGGCCGGGAAATATTCGGCGGCAGCGAGCTGCTGGAATGGTTCCTGGCGCAGCAGGGGAAGACGGTCAAGGGTTTTACCAAAGCGCTGTTCACCGGCCTTACCACCAACCGCCTGGCGGCACTGGTGGGGGAACTTATTGCCGCCCACCCCGGCCTTAACGGCCTGTACCATGTTTCCAGCGAGACGCTTACCAAATACGAATTGCTGAAGCTGATGAAAGACGCCTACAAGCTGGCCGTGGAAATAGTGCCGGAAGCCGGTTTTGAAATGAAGCGCGACCTTGACGGCAGGCGCTTTGAGCATGCGGCGGGGTTTAACTGCCCGCCCTGGAAAGTTATGATGGCCGAGATGGCCGCGGACAGCACGCCGTACGGCGACTGGCGCAAATAAGGAAATTAACCGTTATGTCGAACCTTAAAAATAAAACCATTCTTATAACCGGCGGCACCGGTTCCTTCGGGCATGAGCTGCTGGACACCATCATGCACAAGGATTTTAAAGAGATCCGCATTTTCAGCCGGGACGAGCTTAAGCAGGAACATATGCGCGTACAACTCAACAACCCCCGCGTAAAGTTCTATATCGGCGACGTGCGGGAACGTGACAGCGTGGACCAGGCCATGAAAGGCGTGGATATGGTTTTTCACGCGGCCGCCCTGAAGCAGGTCCCTTCCTGTGAGTTCTTCCCCATCCAGGCTGTGATGACCAACATCCTGGGCAGCCACAACGTTGTGGAGTCCGCCGTGCAGCATAAAGTGGAAAGCGTGGTCTGCCTGGGCACGGATAAAGCCGTTTGCCCGGTGAACGCCATGGGGATGACCAAGGCCTTGATGGAGAAGGTTAGCCAGGCCGCCTGCCGCGGCCTGACCGCAAAGGATACGCGCATTTCCTGCGTGAGGTATGGCAACGTTATGTGTTCGCGCGGATCCGTAATTCCCCTGTTCATAAAACAGATAAAAGAAAAAAAGCCTATTACCGTCACTGACGCCGGTATGACCCGGTTCCTGCTGCCGCTGCCGGACGCTATAAAGCTGGTATTGTTCGCTTTCTCTCACGCCAGGCAGGGGGATATCTTCATTAAAAAAGCCCCGGCCTGCACCGTGGGGGACCTGGCCACCGCCTTAAAAGAACTGTTCAGCTCCAACGTGCCGGTAAAAAGTATAGGTATACGCCATGGCGAAAAAGTTTATGAGACCCTTGCCACCACGGAGGAATTGCGCCGTGCCGAAGATATGGGCGATTATTTCAGGGTCAGTATGGACGGGCGGGACCTGAATTACAACAAGTATTTTACCGAGGGGGATAAAAAGGAAGCCCTGTTGTCCGACTATACCTCGCATAATACCAGGCGCCTTAGCGTGAGAGAAGTCAGAAAACTGCTTTTAAAGCTGCCGGAAATAACCGCGGAAATGAAATAGACTTGGAGACCTTATGCCTTTGAAAGTAATGACCATCGTCGGTACCAGGCCGGAAATTATCAAGCTTAGCCGCGTGATGGCGGAGTTGGAGGCGCACCTGGGCCACGTTATAGTGCACACCGGCCAGAATTATGACTATGAACTCAACGAAATCTTCTTTAAAGAACTGGATATCCGTAAGCCGGACTATTTCCTTAACTCGGCAGGCAAGACCCTGGCCGCCACTATCGGCAGCATAATAGCCAGGGCGGACGAGGTGATGGAGAAAGAGAAGCCCGACGCTATCCTGCTCTACGGTGACACCAATAGCTGTCTTTCGGTTATGCCGGCCAAGCGCCGCAAGATCCCGGTGTTCCATATGGAGGCGGGCAACCGCTCCTTCGACCAGCGCGTCCCTGAGGAGCTTAACCGCAAGGTGGTAGACCATTTGAGCGATGTTAATATGACGCTCACCGAGCATGCCCGCCGCTACCTGATAGCCGAGGGGATAAGGCCGGAAACCGTTATCAAGACAGGTTCGCCTATGAAGGAAGTGCTGGCGTATTATATGCCAAAGATCCTCAAGTCGGATGTGCTTAAGCGGCTGAAGCTTAAGGAGTGCGCTTATTTCGTGGTTAGCGCCCATCGTGAAGAGAATATAGACAGCCCCGAAAATTTTAAGAACCTGCTGGGTTCGCTCAACGCCCTGGCTAAAAAATATTCTATGCCGGTTATAGTTTCTACCCATCCGCGCACCCGCAAGAAATTGGAAGAACTGGGGATGAAGGGCCTTGATAAGCGCATAAGCTTTCTTAAGCCGCTGGGCTTTTACGACTATGTAAAACTGCAGCTAAGCGCCTTCTGCGTGGTGTCCGACAGCGGCACCATAACGGAAGAATCCACACTCCTTAACGTCCCCGCTGTTACCATCCGCCAGGCGCATGAGCGGCCGGAGGGTATGGATGAAGGCACCCTTATAATGTGCGGCCTCCAGGCGGAGCGCGTGCTCGAGTCCGTGGCGGTAGTGGTCAGGCAGCATTCCGCAGAAGAGCGGCGTTTTCGCATGGTACAGGACTATGATACGGATAATGTTTCCAAGAAAGTGCTGCGCATAATACTCAGCTATACGGATTATATTAACCGCACTGTCTGGCGTAAAACCGCTTAAGGCCTTGGGCTATGCCGGAAAAACTGAAGGTTTTGATAATAACAGAGCGGTTTTACCCGGAAGAATTCATAATTAACGAGCTGGCCGCCGAATGGGCGGCCGGGGACTTTAAAGTGGGCGTGCTTACACAGGCGCCCAGTTATCCTTTGGGCAGCATAGCCCCCGGCTACGCCAACCGCCTGCTGGCCGGCGAAACCTGGAAAAATATTAACATAACCCGGTTCTTTACCATAACAGGTTACCGCGACTCTCTTTTCTTGAAGCTGCTGAATTATTTAAGCTTTGCCGTGACCGGCAGCCTTGTGGTTTTGTTCAAAGCGCGGGGATACCACCGGATATTTGTTTACCAGACAGGCCCGCTTACCCTGGCGCTGCCGGCGGTGCTGGCGCATAAGCTGTACGGCATACCGGTAACCATCTGGACGCAGGATATCTGGCCCGATATGGTGTACGCCTACGGTTTTAAGAAAACCAGGCCGCTGCATTTCGCCCTGGGCCTTTTCATCGGTTTTATTTACCGCAACTGCGGGAATATCCTGGTGTCCTGCGAAGGTTTTGCCCGCCGCATACTTGAATACGTCCCCGGCCGGGAAATCAGGCATTTTCCCAACTGGCCCACCGTGGTTCCTGACGGGGGGATGGCGAAGGTGAGCCTGCCGGAAGGGTTTAATTTTACCTTTGCCGGCAATGTGGGCAAGCTGCAGAATCTGGGCAACGTGCTGCGCGGTTTTGGGCTTGCTTCGGCGCTGCAGCCGGCCCTGCGTCTGAACATTGTGGGTGACGGCTCACACTTGGAAGAGCTTAAGGCGCTTGTGAGGGCGGAAAATATAAACGGGATAGTTTTCTGGGGACGGCGTAAAAGCGCCGACATGCCGGCGTTCTTCAGGGCCAGCGATGTAATGGTTATCTCCCTCAACGATACGCCGGGGCTGAACCTTACCGTCCCGGCCAAGTTCCAGGCCTACCTTGCTTTCCATAAAGCTGTTTTCGGCGTGATTAACGGCGAGGTGAAGGCACTTGTAGAAAAACACAGGATCGGCCTTTGCGCCGCCCCGGATAGTCCCGGGGCCATACGGGACAGGTTCCTGGAATTTTATTCCCTGAGAGGCGGCGGCCTTGCCGGTTTTGCGGAGAACTCCCGGCGGCTGCTTGCGGCGGACTATGACCGCGCAAAGATAACGGCGGGGATCAGCGCCGTGGTGAACGGCGGCGGCGCAAAATAATTTATAATCAGTATGGCGGTCCTGAACTTATGCTGATATTCCGGTGGCGCAGGCTTTTTCTTTTCTTCGGGGACGCGGCGCTGTTCTATGCGGCGCTGGCGCTGGCGCTTATGGCGCGCCGGTTCAGCCTTGTGCCGTTCGAGTTCTTTTTACAGCATGTCAGGGTGTTCTCCATGTTCCTGCCCGTCTGTACCGGTATTTTTTACGTGATAGGCTTTTACGACCTGCGCCGCATAAACAGGCTTGTAAACCTTATCAACTTAAGCCTTATCTCGTTTGCGGTGAACCTGGCCGCCGCCAGCGCGCTGTTTTACGCTTTTTACCTGCAGTTGGGCCTTACACCTAAAACCCACCTGTTCCTTACCATAGTATTCATGCATGTGCTGGCCACCCTGTGGCGCCGGGTGTGGACGCGCGTGGTGCTTTCAAAACTGCTCGTACAGAAAGTGGCTTTTCTGGGCGGCAATACGCTGGTGGAAGAAATAAAAAAAGACCTGCGCAACAGCCCGCACCTTGGCTTTTGCGTGGTGGAGCAATTGCCGGAACTCGGCAGTATGGACGCCAGGAAGGAAGGCTACTGGCGGCCCAATGGCAGATGCTGCGGCAACCTGGCCGCCCGGATAGACCTGCTGGTGGTGGACGCCGAAGACGCGGAGAAGAATCCGGCCATGGAAGGACTGCTGCTGTCCACAGCCGTGATGGAAGAAATCCCTATAATAACGCACCTGGATTTTTACGAGGACCTTTACGGCAAGATCCCTCCCGAGCACGCGGCCAAGCCTGCCTGGCTGTTGAGTAACGTGCTGCACCAGAGCAACCAGTTCTACGCCCTGCTTAAGCGCCTGCTGGACGTTGTGGCCGCCGCCGCCGGGCTTATACTTACGCTGCCGGTTACCGCGGCGGTGTATGCCGCCCTTAAACTGGCCAACGGTTTTGGCGCCCCGGCGTTTTTCTTCCAAAAACGCATAGGTTACCTGGGCCGCCGCTTTGTTATCTGGAAGTTCCGCACTATGGTTGTGGGCGCCGACAAGGCCGGCCCGCTTTACAAGGCGGCGGCAAAAGACGCCCGTATTACCAGGCTGGGCAGGTTCCTGCGCGGCGCGCGCCTGGACGAGATACCGCAGTTATGGAATGTGCTCAGGGGGGATATGTCCCTGGTGGGCCCGCGGCCCGAATGGACGCGCGAAGTGCGCATACTGGAGCGCCATGTGCCGCATTACCACCTGCGCCACCTTATAAAGCCCGGCGTTACCGGCTGGGCGCAGATAAACTACCACGCCACCTCCAGCGAGGCGGAATCCGTGGAGAAGCTGCACTACGACCTCTACTACGTAAAGAATATGTCGCTGGCGCTGGACCTTGGTATTATTTTAAGAACTTTCCGCAGGATCTTCCAGAAAGACGCCGGGATGATTAAAAAAGCGGTGTTAACCGTTTAGCGGTTCTTCCGTGGCGGCGGCCGTGAAGGCCAGCGCCAGGAAAATCGCGAAGGCCGTGTGCACGTGCTGGAAGGAAATTTCCGTCAGGTTCATTACATAATAGGCCGGCAGCGCGCTCACCGCCCATAAAGCGTAATGGCACTTTGCCTTTTTAAACCGTCCCAGCGCGAAAGCGAACATCCCCCAAAACAGCAGCAGCAGCGCCCCCAGGCCCAGTATGCCGCGTTCGGCCGCCTGGTGTATGTAGAGGTTGTGCAGGCTGCCCCAGGTTTTCTCGTAGCCTATCTGTTCCGGCTGGAAGCGTATGAACACCTTTTTCACGTTATCGGGCCCTATGCCCACAACAGGGTGCGCCTGGAGCATTTTCAGGCCGAGCTTCCAGAGCCCCATGCGGATGTTTATGGCTACGTTGGGTGCGCCCGCGGACGTTTCGGGGATCTCTTTGCCCGCCATCGCCAGCATACGGTTGCGCATTGCCGGGCTGACGGTCATTGTCAGCATACCGGTTAAAACCATCAGCGCGGCGTAGGTCATCAGGCGTTTGCTTGAGCTGCCGGAGAAACAGGCCATTACCGTTACCCCGGTAATAAGCCCCAGGCAGGCGCCGCGCGTCTGGCTTAAAATTATAGCCGCAAAAACGGGCAGCGCGGCCAGTTTGTAGAAGAGCTGCTCGTTTTTAAGCATTCCTTTAGCGGGGATTACCAGCCTGCTCAGTATAAGCATGAACGCTATGGTCATAACTTCGCCATAGCGCACCGCGTTCATCAGGGCGTTGGCGCGCATGGAGGCCGCTCCGTATACACTGGGGAACAACTGGGCTACCTGTGCTATGCCTATAACCGCGGCCAGGGTGGCCGCCACTATGTAAAAGCGCGAGAGCGCGGGCAGGTGCTCCCGCTTTATTGTAAGCAATAGCGTGAAAAGGCAGATGTATTTAAGGAAGTCGGAGTTGAACTGGCCCAGGCCTTTTAAAGGGTAGTATGCGGTTAAGGAAGTCAGCAGACATACGCACAGGTAAACCAGCCAGGGCATGAACAGCGGGTGGCTGGTAAGCGCGGGCCGTATGGCGGCCAGGGAGCCGGCCCGATATTTTTTTACCAGGAACAGGGCCAGGGTGGCCAGGAGCGCCGCTTCCACCACAGTAACGGAGAAGACCACTGAAAAAGAGAATAGTCCCAGCGTAAAAAATATGGCGTCGTCCAAAGTATATTTGTTCATAATCAAGGTTTCCGAGATTACAATTATAGCAGTTCATTGAAGACGCGGGTACAATAGAAGGGGGGCAGGGAATTTGTTATAATTAAACTGCGGTGAACGCATGGATTTGTACACATTTAACGTTAGTTATAAGGAGAATGTAAAATGGCTGTTAAAATAGGAATCAACGGTTTTGGCAGGATAGGCAGGCTGGTGGCTCGCGCCATACTTGCGCGCACGGACAAGCAGCTTGAGCTGGTTGCCATAAACGACCTTACGGACGCCAAGACCAACGCCCACCTTTTGAAGTACGACTCGGTGCACGGCCGCCTGGAAGGCGACGTTAAAGCCACCGCCGATAACGAGATCACCGTTAACGGCAAGAAAATAACCGTTTTCAAGGAAAAAGACCCCTCCGCCATACCGTGGAGCAGCCTGGGCGTTGAGATAGTGGTGGAATCCACCGGCCTGTTCACCGTTAAGAAAGACGGCGTTAACAAGAAAGGCAAAGAAGTGAAAGGCGCCGAGAACCACATCACCAAAGGCGGGGCCAAGAAAGTCATAATCTCCTGTCCGGCCGAAGGCGAAGACATAACCATAGTGATGGGTGTAAACGACAACAAGTACGACGCCAAAACCCACCACGTGGTTTCCAACGCTTCCTGCACCACCAACTGCCTGGCCCCCTTCACCAAAGTTATAAGCGACAAATGGGGCATTGAGAAAGGCCTGATGACCACCATCCACGCCTACACCAACGACCAGAAGGTGCACGATATGGCGCATAGCGACCTGCGCCGCGCCCGCGCCGCCGCGCTTTCCATGATCCCTACCTCCACCGGCGCCGCCAAGGCCATTGCCCTGGTAATGCCGGAACTGAAGGGGAAACTGGACGGCTTCGCCATACGCGTGCCCACCCCCAATGTGAGCGTGGTGGACCTTACCGTAACGCTCTCCAAGCCGGCCACCGCCGACGAGATAAACGCCGCGCTGAAGGCCGCCGCCGAGGGCCCGCTTAAAGGCATAATGGAATATGTGGAAGAGCCCCTCGTGAGCATAGACTTCAACCACAGTCCGCTAAGTTCCAGTGTGGACGCCAAGAGCACCAAGGTGATAGGCGGCAATATGGCCAAGGTGCTGGCCTGGTATGACAACGAATGGGGTTACTCCAACCGTGTGGTGGACCTGGCCCTGTTGATGATAAAGAAAGGCCTGTAATTTAGCCTGGGAGTCGGGTCCCCATGCGCGGGGACCCTAAGACACCCGGCTCGTTTGTGTTTGCCATCAGGAGAACAACAATGTCCAAGAAAAGAGTGCTGATAATGGGCGCCGCCGGCCGCGACTTCCATAACTTCAACGTTTATTACCGCAATAACAAAGAATGCGAAGTGGTGGCGTTCACCGCTTACCAGATCCCCAACATAGCGGGACGCAAGTATCCCAAAGAGCTTGCCGGCAGGTTGTACCCGAAGGGCATAAATATCTACGAAGAGAAAGAAATGCCCCGGCTTATAAAGCAGCTCAAGGTGGACGAAGTGGTATTCTCCTACTCCGACGTGGCTTTTAACACCGTTATGGCCAAAGGCTCCCTGGCGCTGGCCTGCGGCGCGGATTTTAAACTGCTCTCCGGCGAGCATACCTATATTAAATCCCGCAAACCGGTTATTTCAGTGTGCGCCGTGCGCACCGGCTGCGGCAAGTCCCAGACCACGCGCTACATAGCGGACATCCTTAAGGGCCTGGGCAAGAAAGTGGTGGCCATACGCCACCCCATGCCCTACGGCGACCTTGTGGCCCAGACCTGGCAGCGCTACGAAACCCTGGCCGACCTTAAAAAGCACAAGTGCACCATAGAGGAAATGGAAGAGTACGAACCGCACATAGCCGCCGGGCACATAATCTATTCCGGCGTGGACTACGCCGAGATCTTGAAGCGCGCCGAGAAGGAAGCCGACGTTATATTGTGGGACGGCGGCAATAACGACATGTCCTTCTACAAGCCCGACCTGCAGATAGTGGTTACCGACCCCCTGCGCGCCGGCCACGAAGCCACCTTCCACCCCGGCGCCGTTAACCTGCGCATGGCGGACGTGGTGGTGATAAATAAAGTGAACAACGCCACCAAGGCGGAGATCGCCACGGTGCGGGCGAATATAAAGGTTATGAACCCGAAAGCCGCTATCGTAGAAGCGGACAGCCTTGTGGGCATAGAGGGCGGCAACGTGGTGAAGGGGAAGAAAGTGCTGGTAGTGGAAGACGGCCCCACCCTTACCCACGGCGACATGTCCTACGGCGCGGCCTACGTGGCCGCCAAAAAGTACGGCGCCCGGGCCATAGTGGACCCCCGCCCTTACGCCATAGGCACCATAAAGAAAGTGTTCCAGAACTTCAAGCAGCTTAAAGAGATACTGCCTGCCATGGGTTACGGCAATGCCCAGATGACGGAGCTGAACAAGACTATAAACGCGATACCAGCTGACCTGGTGCTTGTAGGTACCCCCATCGACCTTGCCCGGCACCTGAAGTTCAACAAGCCTTCGGTGCGCGTGAACTATTGCCTTAAGGAGCGCAAGCCCGCCCTTAAGTCCATAGTACAGAAGCTGCTGCGTAAATAAGTGCGTACCGCGCCGGGCGGCGTAACGCGGCCCGGCGCGGGATAAATTTTGAGAGGTTTAAAATGACCACGGAAAATAAAACGGTTTTAAGACTGGCTAAAGTGCAGGACGCCCACCTGAAAGACAAGAACGTGCTGGTGCGCGTGGATTACAACGTCCCCCTGAAGGACGGCGTGGTGAAAGACGATACCCGCATCCGCGAAACCCTTAAGACCGTTAAGCTGCTCTTAGACGCCAACTGCCGGGTGGTGCTTATGGCGCACCTGGGCCGGCCCAAGGGCAAGCCCGACGTTAAATATACGCTGAAGCCCGTGGCCGACCACCTTGAGAAAATTGCCGGGGTGAAGGTGCACTTTGCGCCGGATTGTGTTGGCCCCGCGGCCGACAAGGTTGTGGCCGCCGCCAAAAAGGGCGAAATAGTGCTGCTTGAAAACCTGCGCTACCACGCGGAGGAAGAAAAGAACGACGAAGCGTTCGCGGGGCTGCTGGCCAAACACGGCGAGTTTTTTGTGCAGGAGGCGTTTGGCGCCCTGCACCGCGCCCATGCCAGCACCGCGGCCATAGCCAAGCTGCTGCCCGGAGCCATAGGCTTCCTGGTGCAGAAGGAGCTGGAATACCTCGATAAGACCATGGTAAGCCCCGTGCGGCCTTTCCTGGCCATAATAGGCGGCGCCAAGGTGTCCGACAAGATAAGCGTGCTTTACAGCCTTATAGAAAAGGTGGATACCCTTATAATAGGCGGCGGCATGGCTTACACCTTTCTGGCCGCTCAGAATACCAATATAGGCAAATCCCTGCTTGAGGCCGATAAAATAGAAGAAGCCAAAAATATCATATTGAAGGCGCACCGCAATAACGTGGAAATGCTGCTGCCCGCCGACCACCGAGTGGTGCAGGAAATAAAGCCCGAATCCAAAATGGAAATAACCCAGGCCATGGCCGTGCCCGAAGGCTGGATAGGCGTGGATATCGGTCCCCGCACGGAGCTGCTGTTCGCCGACAAGATAAAGGCCTCCAAGACCATTTTCTGGAACGGCCCCGTGGGAATCTTTGAAACCCCGGAGTTCGCTTCCGGCAGCATAACCGTGGCCAATGCCATGGCGCAGGCTACCAAGGCCGGCGCCACCACCATACTGGGCGGCGGGGACACGCTTTCGGTGCTGAAGACGGCCAAGGTCAAGGCGGAGAGCATTTCACATTGCTCAACGGGCGGCGGCGCCAGCCTTGAGTTTATAGAGGGCAAGCAGTTGCCCGGGCTGGTGGCGCTGTCGCAGAAATAGCGGCGCCGGGTGCGCCCGGCGGTATGGCGGTAATGTTTTTAAACGCGGTCGGAGGAGAATAATTCATGTATACATTTATCGTAACTATGCACATCCTGTTGGGGATAATAATAATAATCTCCATAGTGGTGTTCCAGACCAGCAAAGGTTCCGCGCTGTCCATGTTCGGGGGCGGCGGGGATTCGCTGTTCAACGCCGCCAGCGGAACTTCGTTCATAAAGAAATTCACCGCCGGCGCGGCCGCGTTGTTCGCGGCCACATCGCTGCTGCTTACCGTCTTCTCTTCCAACAACCGCTTCCAGT
>MGVB01000044.1:1622-13804 GCA_001800275.1 Elusimicrobia bacterium RIFOXYA12_FULL_57_11 | reverse complement strand
GGAATACCGCCTATCTGGGATTTCCCGTGGTGGGGATGCGTTTTGGCGAAGATGCTATCGGCTACGCGGCTATTGCGGGCTCGCTGCAGAGTATCTTTGTTTTCACTTTCGGCTGTTTTATCATGACGTTGGTCTGCGACAAGACCTGCCCGCCTGCCCGGCTGCTGCGGATGCTGGGGCGCAACGTCGTGCTTTGGGCTTCCGTGGTTGGGCTTCTGATGGCTGGTTTCGGTCTGCGCCTGCCGGGGCTTGTGAACCAGGTCCTCTCGGATATCGGTAAGACCACGCTGCCGTTGGCGCTGTTTACCATCGGGGTCAGCCTTTACGGGAAACGCGTGGTGCATAACCTGCCGCGCATTGCCCTGATAAGCGGCTTAAAGCTCCTGCTTATGCCGGTTCTTTTTCTTGGGCTTGCCGGGGGTGGCGGTTCCGGCGGTCTTTCGCTTAAGGTGGCTTTTCTGCAGGCCTGCATGCCGGTGGCGGTGCTGAATTTTATTATCGCCAAAGAGTTCGACTTCGACGCCGATCTGGTCAGCCAGTCGATCCTTTTCTCTACGCTGGCGTTCTTTCCCCTGCTCTACCTTTACGACTGGGCGTTGCTGGCGTTTCTGTAAACCATTCCTCAAGATGAAGTGTCGGGCCGTCCCTCCGGTCGGGTGTCTGCGTGCCGTTGCTTTAGCGTTATTTGCCGGGTTTGGGGCCGAGTTCTTCTTCCAGCTTCTTTCTTTCGTAGATCTGCCTGTAAAGGCCGCCCAGGGCCATTAGTTCTGCGTGCGTGCCTTGTTCTGCCAGTCGCCCTTCGTCCATGGTCAGTATGAAGTCGGCGTGCTCGATAGTCTTTATGCGGTGCGTGATTATCAGGCAGATAGCGTCGGGCAATTCGCTGCGGAATGCCTTCCAGAAATTTTCTTCGGTCTGGGCGTCCATGGCGCTGGTAGCGTCGTCGAACAGCAGCAGGTCCGGCCGGGCAAGTATGGCCCGGGCTATGGCTATACGCTGCTTCTGGCCTCCGGAAAGCGCGGTGCCGCGCGTCCCCACCTGGGTCTCAAGCCCTTTGGCAAGCTTCGCTATGTCATGTTTAAGCTGCGCAACCGCTACGGCCTTTTCCAGCGCCTCTTCGGGCAGGCCCTCCCTGCCCAGGGTGATATTGTTTTTGACCGTGCCGGTAAGTATGAAGGGCTCCTGCGTCACCAGCCCCGTGCGGCCGCGGAGCCCTTCCGGGGCAAAGCCGCGTATGTCCGCGCCATTAACGCGAATCGCACCCGTTGAAAATTCCGTCAGGCGCGTCAGAAGCGCCACAAGGCTGCTCTTGCCGGAGCCTATCTTTCCCACCACGGCTACCAGCTGGCCACGGCGGGCCTCGAAAGATATTTTCTTAAGCAGCAGCGTATCTTCCTTGCCGGTCTTAACGGACACGTCGGAAGCTTCTATCTTTTCTATGCGCTCCGGCGGCAGCGGGGTGCGGGGCCGCTTCACGCCGCTGCGCGCCTGCAGCAGCTCGTCCACGCGTTTTATGGAGGTGCCCGCCCTGTTGCCGGCCACGAAGAACTGGCTTATATCCATCAGCGGCATCATTATCATGCCTGAATAGAAGTAGAAAGCTATCAGGTCGCCAAGCGTGGCGCTGCCCTTTATTACCATCAAGCCGCCGGCCAGGTACAACATGGCCACCGATACGAAATTCGCGTAATGGAAGAAATACGAGAAAATTATATCCAGCCGCGCCGAGGCTATCTCCGCCTCCTTCTGGCCCTCGGCTTTCACGGCAAAGAACGCGCTTTGCGCGTCTTCTTTGGCGTTAGCCTTTATCAGTTTTATGCCCGTAAAACAGGTTTCCAGGAAATCGTAAATGAAGGTAATGCTCTTCTGTACAGCGTCGTAGCGCACGTGCAGCTTCCGGCCGTTCTTGATGGAGGCCGCCAGTATGAAAGGCGCCGGCAGCAGCACCCAGAAACTGAGCCAGCGGTTCAGCATCACCATCATTGTGATGGCCGCTATAAGCGTGAAGACGGATTGTATAAAGCGGAAAACCCCGGAGCAGGCGAACCAGGAGATCTTGCGCGAGATGTCGTCTACCATCCGGGTAACCAGGTCGCCGGTGGTATAACGATGGTAAAAATGCTGGTCCATCCGGGTTATATGTTCGAAAGCTGCTTTGCGGAATTCCCATTCCAGCTTCATGTTCATGTAGGCGCGGTTGCGCTGCGCCATCACGCTGAACAGCGTGTTGGCCACTCCCACGCCCAGTATAAGGTAGATGTTGCGGCGCAGGTATTCGCGGGTGATGTCGCCGTTAAGGCCGTTTATTATCTGTTTTATCAGATATGGGTAGATGGCTCCCAGTACGGCGCTCGCCAGTCCCAGCAGCACTATGGCGAACATGCGGTACTTGTGTCGCCGCCAGTAGGGGAAAAGCCATTTCAGGGCGAAAATCATGCGGCCTTCTCCCCGAATTGCAGTTTATAGTACCTGGAATAGATGCCGCTTTTCTCCAGCAGCTGCTCGTGCGTGCCGCTTTCCTTTATTTCCCCCTCCGACACCAACAGTATGTTGTCGGCGTGGCGTATTGTTGACAGCCTGTGGGCTATCACTATCATCGTACGGGTTTTAAGCAGGCGCTGCATGGCGGTGTTGATCAGCCGCTCGGTATACGGGTCTATATGGGAAGTGGCTTCGTCGAGAACCAGCACTTCCTGGTTCAGCGTCATGGCGCGTACCAGCGAGATCACCTGTTTTTCGCCGGCGGAAAGATTAACGCCTTTCTCCACTATCTGCTTATCCAGGTTATGGTGTTTGAAAAAGGCTTCCAAACCTATGGTCTTTATAGCGTCATGCACCATGGCGTCGGGTATAGACTCGTCCATAAGTTTCAGGTTCTGCATTATGGTGCCGGGAAAAAGGTAGATGTCCTGGTGTACCAGCCCTATGGACGTGCGCAGGGATTTCAGGCTGATGTCCGCCAGGTCGACGCCGTCTATGAGTATCTTGCCCTTCTGGTGGTCATAAAATTTGAAAAGGAGGTTGGTTACGGTGGTCTTTCCCCCGCCCGTCTCGCCCACGATGGCCAGGCTTTTTCCTTTCGGCAGGGTGAAAGAGATGTCTTTCAGGCTCCAGGGCGCGGCGTCGGTATAGCGCATCCAGACGTTTTGAAACTCAATGCCCTCGCGTATGGAACGTATGTAGCGGGGCGCGGGGCTGTCCACTATGGCGGGCTTGCGGGCCAAAATGCCGTGTATCCGGTGCCCGGCGGCGAAAGAGCGCTGTATAATGCTGATGTGCTCCGACAGCCGGAAGACCGGCTCGAACAGCTTGTCGATATAAAGGATGAACATGACCAGTGTGCCTATGCTGATGGTGTGGTCTATGGCCCAGCCGCCGCCCATGCCAAGGATTATGGCTATGGAGACCGGGCTCAGCAGGATTATGCTGAGGTAGAAAATTATCATCATGAATTCGGCGGAGAGCTCCGCGTCGAACTTCTTCTTGTTTATGACGTCCAGTTTCTCCGCAGTCATCTTCTCCCTGTTGAAAACCTGCAGCAGGGCGATGGCGTTTATATGCTCGGTGAGGAAGCCGGAGATCTCGCTGGTCAGCTTCCTTACCGTCACGAACAGCGTGGTGCTTTTCCTCAGGAAGATGAAGCTGATGGCGAGCACAAAGGGAAATACCGAGGAGAGCATAAGCGTCAGGCGCGGGCTGAAGTAGAACATTATGGCGAAGGTTACTATGAACATCAGTATGTCGCGGAAAATGGTGACGGTGGTTTCGGTGAAAAGTTCGTAAAGGCTGGAGGTGTCGGCCTGCACCCGCGCGGTAAGGCGTCCTACGGGGTACTCTCCGTAAAAAGGCAGGTCCAGCGCCAGCATATGGGCCAGCATCCTCTTTTTCAGGCCGGTAATTATCTGCTGCCCGGTGCGCACCAGGCGCATCTGCAGCAGGTAATTGAAGGCCAGGAACAGTACGGAGTTAAGGAACAGGGCCCCCACCGCCATTATCAGCAGGCGGCTGTCTTTCGCCGGGATAGTCGTGTCGATTATGTACTTGGCGATGATAGGCGAGAGCAGGCTCAGGGCGCTGGAGAGCAGCAGCCAGGCAAAAGCCGCGAAGAAACCGCGCTTTTCCGGCGCTATCAGCCCGCAAAGCAGGTTGAAGGTAGCCCTGTAGTTTATTTTTTCTTTCGGGTCCTGCCCGTCGTCGCCGTGAGCTCCGTGCATAGCAGTATTGTATAAATTATGGAAGGCCGGCGGCTCCGGGTAAATAAAAAGGGCCCGGTTTTATCCGGGCCCTTTCTTGCGTCACGCGCTTTGTTTATTTAAATTCCGCGCCGCGCTTCAGGGCTTTAATATTAAGTTCTATAACTTCGGGTTTGAGTTTTTTGTAGACTTTGGGCAGGGCCCTGGCTATGGCGTCCACGGTTATGGCCCCGGTGGCCGCCGCGAAAGCGCCCAGCGCTACCATGTTCATAACTTTGCCGTTGCCCAGCTCGCCAGCTACCTGGTTGCAGGGTACGAACAGTATCTTTATGTCCGTCCGGGTGGGTTTGGAGTTTACCAGCGAGCTGTTCACTATCAGCAGACCGCCGGGCTTAACGGACGGTTCGAACTTTGCCAGCGAGGGCTCGTTGAGCACTATAGCCGTGTCCGGGGTGGAGACTATCGGCGTGGTGACTTCTTCGGACGCCACTACCACCGAGCAATTGGCCGTGCCGCCGCGCATCTCGGCGCCGTAAGCCGGAAAGAAGCTCACTTCTTTCCCTTCCATCATGCCGGCCTGTGCCAGCAGGTAGCCGGCCGATATCACTCCCTGGCCGCCGAAACCCGATATTTTTATGCCTTGGTACATGAAATATCTCCTTTAATTCCTCTGGGCGTCTTTATACACGCCCAGCGGGAATACCGGCAGCATGCCTTCGGCCACGAACTTGGTGGCTTCCGAAGGGTTGTCCAGGCGGGTGCCCCAGTTGGTGGGGCACATGCTCAGCACTTCCACCATGGAGAATCCCTTTCCGTCTATCTGGTTCTGGAAGGCCTTTTTTAAGGAGGCCTTTGTTTTGAGCACGCCGGGCGCGTTATGTACTGTGGTGCGTTCCAGATAAGTAGCCCCGTCCACGGTGGCAAGCATCTCGCACATTTTTATGGGATAGCCGGCTTGTTTGGCGTTGCGGCCATCCACGCAGGTGGTGGCTTTCTGGCCCATCAGGGTGGTCGGGGCCATCTGGCCGCCGGTCATGCCATAGATGGCGTTGTTAACGAAGATCACGGTGATATTCTCGGAACGGATGGCCGCGTGCACTATCTCGGCCATTCCTATGGAGGCAAGATCGCCATCGCCCTGATAGGAGAACACTATCGTGCCCGGCTTCGCGCGCTTGATGCCGGTGGCTTCCGCAGGGCCGCGGCCATGCGGGCCCTGTATCATGTCGCAGTTGAAGTAGGTGTCGGCGAACACCGCGCAGCCTACGGGCGCCACTCCGATGGTCCTGGCGCGGATACCCAGCTCGTCCATCACTTCGGCAACCAGCCGGTGTATGATGCCGTGCCCGCAGCCGGGGCAGTAATGCATCTTCACGTCCAACAGGGATTCGGGTTTCTTATTTAGCAGCTGCATATTCTTTGGCCCCCTTCTTAACGATGTTGTCCATGGCCTTATAGATCTCGTCGGCGGTTATAACCGAAGCGCCGGGTTTGGCGTACAGGTGTAGTTGTGAGCGGCCGTTGAGCGCCAGCTGCACGTCTTCCACCATCTGCCCCAGGCTCATTTCCACTACGAGGAAATGCTTCATCTTTTTGGAAAGTTCCACCAGGCGCGCTTTAGGGAAGGGCCACAGGGTTATGGGGCGGAACAGGCCCACTTTCAGGCCTTTCTCGCGGGCCAGTTTCATGGCGGCCACGCAGACGCGGGCCGAGATGCCGTAGGCTACCAGGGCGATCTCTGCGTCTTCCAGCATCTTCTCTTCGTATATGGTTTCGGCCGCTTCTATCTGCCTGTAGCGTTTCACGCGTTCGTTGACCATGATCTCCACGCCGCCTTCTTTCAGGTCGTAGGATTTTACTATTCTCTTGGCGCGGTTATTGTTTACGCCCAGCGCCCAGTCGGGTTCTGTAAGCGTACTCGGGTCTATTTCGGGGTGTTTGAATTCCACCGGTTCCATCATCTGGCCTAAAATGCCGTCGGCCAGCACCATGGAAGGGAGGCGGTACTTGAAAGAGACTTCAAAGCACTTGTGCGGGAAGTTGGCCATTTCGGTGACAGAGTTGGGCGCCATCACAAAAGTGCGGTAGTCGCCGTGGCCGCCGCCGCGGGTGGCCTGCCAGTAGTCGCCCTGTGCGCCGGCTATGTTGCCCAAGCCCGGCCCGCCGCGCATCACGTTGCCTATGAAGATGGGCAGATCCGCGCCGGCCGCGTAGGAAATGCCCTCCTGTTTGAGGCTGATGCCGGGGCTGGAAGAAGAGGTCATGCAGCGCACGCCGGTGGCGCCAGCTCCGTAGACCATATTGATGGCGGAGACTTCGGATTCCGCCTGCACGAACGCGCCGCCCACCTGGGGCAGCCGCCAGCTCATGTATTCCGGAATTTCGTTCTGCGGGGTTATGGGGTAACCGGCGAAGAAGCGGCAGCCGGCGCGGATGGCGCCTTCGCTGAGCGCTTCATTGCCTTTCATCAGTTTCTTTTCGGCCATGATCAGCTCCTTATTTGTAAACCCTGATAGCGAGGTCCGGGCAAATGCGCGCGCAGCTCTGGCAGGCGATGCAGCAGCCCTCTTTTGAGTCCAGGGCCGGGTAATAGCCGGACTTGGAGAATTTATCGGATCTTTCAATGCACTTTTTGGGGCAGACCTGTATGCACAGGTAGCATCCCTTGCATTTATCTGTATCTACTTCCATCTTGGGCATAGAACCTCCGGTTTTGTTGCGCGGCGGGCGGGCTCGGCGGGTATTGTACTGCTGAGCGCTAAAGGTCTTGTCGGGCTGCCGGAAGTCGCGCGTGGTGCTTGATACTTCTTAAAAAGTATATCAAAAAAAATCTGGAATTTATACCTGGCAACTGTCATTTCGGTCTTGGGACGGGTCAGGCGGCAGTTTTGCCCAGGGCCCGGGTATAGAGCGCAAGCAGCTGCGCGTTCATGCTTTCCGCCCCGAAGCGCGGGAATCCTGTGGTGTCGGCCATCCCGGTCCACTCTTTCGCGGCCTGCCCCATGCGCTCACGCAGTTTTTTTGAAAGGAAAAGTCTTTCCAGGGCCGCCGCCAGCGCTTCGGGGTCTCCGGCCTTTACCGCTATTCCGGTTTTGCCTTCTGCTATTATGTCCGGCAGCCCGCAGACACGGCTTACAACCACCGGCAGCCCCATGGCCTGGGCTTCCAGGGGCGCGCGCCCCATGGCCTCGTTAAGCGAGGGCTGGACATAAATATCCATGGCGCCCATCAGCGCGGCGCCATTCTGGCGGAAACCTGTAAACATAACCATATCGTGTATTCCCAGCTTTGACGCCAGCTTTTCCAGGGAGATCTTCAATTCCCCGCTTCCTACCACTAAATAACGCAGCCTTGCCGCCGGGAATTTTTCTTTAAGGATGACGGCCGCGCGCAGCAGATATTCTACGCCTTTTACGGGTTCAAGCCTGGCCACGGTGCCTATCACGATTTCATCTTCGGCTATGCCCAGGTCTTTTTTTTGAGTGAGTGCGCCGGAGGTTTGCAGGCTTACGCCGCTGTGTATCACTTCCCATTGTTGCGGCCTGCCTATCCCGGCTGCAGCAGATTCGTTCATTTCACCGCGGGTAAGCGCTATTAAATACCCGGTAAATTTTGAGAGCAGCCCCTCGGCAAACCTGAAGAGAAACGTCTTAAGCGGGCCGTAGTAGCCGTACAAAAGATGTCCGTGCGGTGTGTGGATAACTATCGCTTTTGTTGTGCCGCGGCCGGCTATGGCGGCTGCCAGGCGGCCCAATGCCCCGGCTTTGGAGGTGTGAGTGTGGATTATATCCGGCTGCAGGCGCTCCAGGTCTTTCTTCAGCGCCAGAAAAGCTTTTAAATCTTTGACAGGGTTCAGTTCCCGCTGCAGGTCGCTTATTTCTATATATTGCACACTAGGAGGCAGGAGTTTCAGCAGCGTGGCGGAGTTCTTGTGCGGGCCGGCCAGAAGAATCACGTTGTACACCGCGGCCTGGGCGGAGCAGGAATCTATAGTGTTCCGGCTTGAACCGCCGGGCTCAAGCCGCGTTATTATGTGGATGACCAGCTTTCTTGCCGGCATTTCAGGAGTTCTCCTGAGCCGCGGTGGCGGCCTGGGCGGCGCACAAACAGGCGCAGAAGATGAAAATAGCTCCCGACAGGTATATCCACAGCATCAGCGCTATGATTGCGCCGAAAGTGCCGTACACCGCGTTGAACGCCGGGGAGCTCTTCAAATATATGACGAACAGGCTCTGGGCCGCGTAAAGCAGCCCGGTGGCGCATAAGGCCGGGAACCATACTTCGGCAAAACTTGTGGGCCTGCTCGGTGCGAGCCGGTAAAAAAGGCTGAGCGCGAAGAAAAGGAGGAGCCATGGGATAAAAAATATCCATAGGCTGTGAGCCCACGGAAAAAAATATGTATTGTGGAGGACTCCGGCAGCCATTTTCCCCATCATCGGTACGGCCATGCCTACTAGAGCCAGAGCTGCGGCTATCATTACCATCAAGAGGATAAGGTTTTTAATCGGACTGCGCCACCAGTTGTGCCCCTGCTCGCCCCACGCCTTGTTCGCCGCCTGGGTCATGGTCTTAAAGAACTGCGCCGCCGCCCAGACGAGCATTACAAACGCCAGGGCGCCCGCCTCCCCCCTGTCCTGTATCACTTTTGCGATGGTATTAAATACACTTGCCTGCATATCCCCGCTGAGCGGTATGTATTTCTCGGCATAGTCTATAACCGCGTTGCCCGCGGCGGCGCGGTCGAAGAACATTGAAGCAATGGATACCGTAAGCAGTATGAGCGGGAACATGGCGAAAAAAGCGCTGTACGCGAAAGCGGCTGCGCGCTGTTCGCCGTCTATCTCCATGAATTTTTGTGCGGCAAGGCGCAGCGTCGGCCACGCCCTTCGTGTAAGTTTATTGATTAGTTCAGGCATAAAGTAAGCCCGCGCCTGGCGCAGGCTGGCGGCAGCTATGCGGCTTTCCCGGCTTCTTCCAGGGATTCAGCTATCATGTCCGCCGCGTAGTTGAGGTCCTTCGGGGAATGGCGGTAGCAAACATACCCGTGGTGGTACGGCTGCAGGAATACTTTGCGCCTGATAAGCTGGGAGTAGAAGTTTACCCGGGTCTTCTTGTATGCGCCCGTCTCGTCCTTGTCGAAGGTTATGTAGGGCATCCACGGCTCGCCGGTGAAGGTGCAGGGTACGCCGCTGGCCTTCACGTATTTGCGGACTTTTTTGCAGAACGAATGGCCGCGTTTGGCTATAACTTCGAGGATATTATCGCGCTCGAGCATTTCTATGGTTTTTAGCGAGGCTGCCATGGCCAGAGTATTGTTGAAGTAGGTGGAACTGACGAAGGCCTTGCTGATCAGTACGTCCATGATGTCTTTGCGGCCCGCCACCATGCTTATCTCGTAACCGTTGGCCATGGCTTTGCCGAATACGGACATGTGCGGAGTTACCCCGAATAATTTCTGCGCGCCTCCCAGGCTTACCCGGAATCCGGTGCGTATTTCATCGAACACCAGCACAGCGCCGTACTGCTCGGAGAGTTTCTTTACGCCTTCCAGGAATCCGGGTTTGGGCATTTCGACTTCGTGGGCGTTGGGGTGGCCGAGGGGCGTTATTATTATGCCGGCCACATCGTGACCATGCGCTTTAAGCAGGTCTTCCAGCTGCTGCAGGCCGTTGTATTCGAATTCCAGGGTGTCTTCGAAAGTTTTGGGGAGCACGCCGCCTTTGTTCTCAACGCACCAGTCGTGCCAGCCATGGTAACCGCAGCGCACTATCTTGTTTTTGCCGGTAAAGCTGCGCGCGATCCTGGTGGCCAGTGTTGTGGCGTCGGAGCCGGTTTTAGCGAAAACGACCTTTTCGGCCGACGGGACGATGGATATTACTTTTTTTGCCAGGGTGTTTTGTATCTCCTGTACTATGGACATGCAGAAGCCCTTGTTCTTTATCTGGTCGATGACGGCTTTGTCTATTTCTTTTTCGCGGTGGCCGATTATTATCGGGCCGTAGGCGCAAAGCATGTCTAGGTATTCGTTGCCGTCGGCATCCGTTACCTTGCCCCCCCTGGCGCTGTCGAAGAAGATCGGGTATTCGCCCGGTACAAAGTTGTAGGGTCTGCGTATGCCCATCATGCCGCCGGGGATCAGTTCCTGGGCTTCCTTATAAAGCCGCTCCGAGTTGTCCAGTTTAAGGTGTTCAGCCATTTTATGCTCCTTTCCCTCTACATTTAAATCTTCGTTGCCGCGCATTCGCCGGAGGAGGGCAAGGGGACCGGAACGCAAAACACGCTCGGCCACACCGTGGCCTCGCTCCTCCTCAGGCCTCGGCGCTTACGCAAGCCTCGGCCTTCGGAAGGTTTTGCTTATCCGGTCCCCTTGCCCGCCTCCGGGATGCCGGATAGAATCCAAACTTACTTCGCGTTCGCCAGCCTTTCGTGCAGCTTCTTTACCACAAAAGTGGCCACGTGCTCTGCGTAGGTGCCGGTACCGAAACCGGCGTCGTAGCCCAGTTCCTTTGCCAACTTATTGTTCACCCGGGGGCCTCCCATGATCAGCAGCAGTTTGCCGCGCACTTTTTCCGCTTCGGCCAGCTCTACCAATTCTGTGAGATTCTTTATGTGCACGTCCTTCTGCGTTACTATCTGGGAAATCAGCACCGCGTCCGCCTTTACGTCCCTGGCGTAGGCCAGCAGTTTGGCGTTGGGTACCTGCGACCCAAGATTGAAGGCCTCTATCATGGGGTAGCGCTCCAACCCGAAGTGATGGTTGTAGCCTTTCATGTTCATGATGGCGTCTATGCCTACGGTGTGCGCGTCGGTGCCTGTGCAGGCTCCCACGATTACCAGTTTGCGGTTAAAATGTGTCTTGATGAAGGCATTTACCTCATCCATGGACATGTACTTGTCCACGGCCTCGGCGTATTCCACCTTGTCGTAGTCTATGCCTACCTCGGTCTTGCCGTAAGCCACGAAGAATGTGAACCCTTCGGACAGGGCCGCGGCGTGCACTATGTCGACTTTACGGAACCCGAGTTTCTGGACATATTGCCGGGCCGCTTCTTTGGCGCGGCCGCAGTTCTTAACGGGCAGCGTGAAGGAAAGTTGTACTGCCCCGTCGTTAGAGGTGTCGCCGTATGGTTTGATCAGCATGAGATTTTCCCTGGTGCCGGTAATGTTCAACGTCCCGCTATTTTCAGTTTTTTCTTGAGGTAAGCCTCAACCGGGTTGAAATAATCCGGTGTTTTCTCGTAGACGCCGTCAAAGCCTTTCCCGCCGTCCCGCGGCCGTTTGATCTCGGCGAACATGCCTGTCTCTATGGAGGACATAAGGCCCTGCTTTTTTACCTGCGAAAGCATTGTTATCGTTTCGTCCAGCACCTGGCGGGCGCGGCGGGCCATTATTCCCTCTTTTTTGAACTCTATTTCGCCCATAAAGCCCTCCATGGTGTTGTGTACGTACAGGGCGTTCTCGATGGCAAGGTGCCTGTCCTGCAGGTAGGGCGTATGAATCGCCTCGGTCAGCATGCCCAGCAGCGCTATTCCCTGGTCGGTGGCTTTGCAGACGAAGTTGAACAGCGTGTTCATGGCGAAGCCCTTGAAAATGTCGCCGGTCATGAACTTCGTTGGCGGCATGTATTTAAGCGGGTGCTCCGGGAATATTTCCCGCGCCATAAGCGCCTGCGCGTATTCGTAGAGGAAGCCGTTCTTTACCTGCGGGTCTATCTCGAAGGCGTGGCCGAGGCCCATCAGGCGGTTGGGCATGCCGGCGCCGGCGGCGAACTTTTCGTTTATTAACTGTGACGCCAGTACGGTATGCGCTTTTTCCACCGCGTCCGAGGTGGTGAGGTAGTTGTCTTCACCGGTATTTATTATGATATCGGCCGCTGTGTTTATCATGCGGGAGAAAAACTGATCGGTAAAGGTGCGGTACATGTTTATGTCGCGGAACAGGATGCCGTACATCGAATCGTTGAGCATCATGTCCAGGCGTTCCATGGCG
>MGVB01000044.1:0-1594 GCA_001800275.1 Elusimicrobia bacterium RIFOXYA12_FULL_57_11 | reverse complement strand
GCCCGGAGCAGTAGTTCACCAGTCGTATATAGCGCTTTTCACTGTCCACCACTTCGTCGAGGGCCTTGCGCATGATGCGGAAGTTTTCCTGCGTGGCGTAAGTGCCGCCGAACCCTTCTGTAGTGGCTCCGTAGGGCACATAATCCAGCAGGCTCTGCCCGGTGGTGCGTATTACGGCTATGATATCCGCCCCTTCCCGGGCGGCGGCCTGAGCCTGCTTTACGTCTTCGTAGATATTACCGGTGGCCACGATCACATAAATCAGCGGTGACTTTACGCTGTCTTTATACTGCTTAAGCTTGCCGTTGCGGTGCGCTACGTTTCCGGCTATGCGGGCGTCCAGGCTTTTTACTAGTTCGTCCGCCTTTTGCCGTATAAGTCTGGCGTCGGTAAATTCAATCCGGGAGATATCCAGGCTAGTGGTTATCTCTTTGTTCAGCTCAGCCGGACTTTTATTAAACTTGATGAGGGCGTTCAGGTAGAATGCGGCCGCCCCTCCCGCCAGTTTTTCCCCGCATTGCGCGGTTATAATGTTCGGTACGGGCACACCGTCCGAATTTGCCCCGTCAGCGCCCAGCAGCCGCAGGGTGGCCCGTTCTATGGTGATGGTTGTGTGTTCGCCTATGAATTTCTGCACCGGGGCTACGACCTCCGCTGCCAGTGCGCGGGCTTTGGCTATTTTGGCGGGGGAAAGGCCGAGTTTGCTTTTTAAAAGTGTCATTGTTTCTCCTTAAGAAATTCTTGCGCCCGTTTTATTACAGGGCTTGCTATTCCCAGAATCCCCGCTATTTTAATAGCGTCGCGGGCTTCTTCTCCGGCGCCGCCTTCCAGCAGCTCGTATCGCATAAAACGGTTTATCATCTTAAGTTTTTCGTCAAGGCCGCAGGCCGGTTTGTCGTGGAAGTAGTCATTGAACGCAACCGTGTCAAAGCCGCGCATTTTAAAGCTGGCCGCGCTTTTACCGGAGCGCAGCCCGGAGAAATGGGTGGCCAGGAAAGAGGAAGCCCCGTTTTTTTTACCCAGATCTTCAATGATGGCGCTCAACAGGGCTGTGGCTTCCTGTGAATTCGTTGTTCTTGCGAATTCGTCCATAAGGATAAGCAGATTATTGTTCTTCAGTCTGCCGTGCGTTAAGGCAAAATCATTCATCTCGAGGCCGAAACTGCTCAGCCCGCCAGCTGTCTCTATTTCGGTCCCCCCTAGGAACGCTACCCCGTCGAAAAGGCAGGTCTCGAAAAGCGCGGCCGGGGTAAAAAATCCGCTCTGTGCCGCCAGCTGCAGGAAAGCCAGGGTCTTGAGAACCACCGTTTTCCCTCCCATGTTGGACCCGTAGAGTACGTTAACGCGCCGGGTAAAAACTCCCGAGAGCGGCGTGTACTTCAGCCCGGCCGCCCGCAGCTTCATCTCAAGAGGGAGAAAACGTCCTTTCCTGACGCGTAGCGGAGCGGGATACCTGTGTATGAGCGGGCGGGTAAGTTTCAGTTCTTCGGCAAGGCGGGCCCGTTCCGCCGCGATGTCGATCTTTTCCACCGTGGCGACGTATCCCTCTATGACGCGTTTTTCGGCCGTAACGGCGGCGGCAAGGTGTTTGACG
>MGVB01000043.1:10080-13861 GCA_001800275.1 Elusimicrobia bacterium RIFOXYA12_FULL_57_11 | reverse complement strand
GGGGCTTCCCCTGCTACCCGGAAGAGGAAACCCTTGCGTGGTTTCCCCCCGCCTTTGAGAACTTAAGGCGGGGCCCCCCATCCGCAACGGGTTTGCAGGGGAAACCCCCGGCCAGCCCTTCCAACCAACTGTCTAAACCTATTGCTGTTAAAAACAAAGGTCTCTTTCCCCGCCTTCTATCCTCGCGTAATAAGTTTCCAGCAGTTTTACGGTTTCGGGCGGGAAGTCTTTGGTCCGGGCGCGAATCTGGGCTATTTCCTTTTTGATGAGCGCTTCGCCTTTCGCGCGGGTGGCTTCGGAGGCGAAGTCGTCCAGCCATTCGCGGAAGGTAAGCACCGCGTTGAGCTTGCAAAAACGGGACTCGTGGCCGCTTTTGAGAAGTTTCATTATGTGGTCGCCGGTGCGGCCGCAGCGGTACCCGGAGGTGCAGAAGGAGGTGATGTGCCCGAGGTCGGCCAGTTCGCCTATCACTTCGTCGAGGCTGCGGGTATCGCCCAGCAGGAACTGCTGCCGGTCGGCCTCTTGCGCGCCGTAGCGTTCGGAATAGGCGCCTATGCCTATGCGGCTGGAAGCATCACGCTGGGTGCACATGGCGATAACTTCCCTTATAGTTTCCGGCCGTTCGCGCGCCGTTACTATCATTCCCGCGTAGGGGATGGAAAGCCGCAGCACGGCTATCAGCTTTTTAAAGTCTTTATCTGAAACGTTCTCCAGGCTGTGCGCCGGGAGATCGGTGCCGTCGGCGGCCTCCAGGCGCGGGAAGGAGATTGTGTGCGGACCTATGCCGAAGCGGGCCTCAAGTTCGCGTGCGTGGGCGACCAGGCCAAGCACTTCGAATCTCCAGTCGCCCAGACCGAACAGCGCTCCCAGGGCCACGTCGTCTATGCCGGCCTGGAAAGCGCGGTGCATAGCGTACAGGCGCCAGCGGTAGTCGGTTTTCGGGCTGACGCCGGGATGAAGTCTGGCGTAGAGTTCGCGGTCGTAGGTTTCCTGGAACACCTGGTAGGTGCCGATGCCTCCCGCTTTAAGGACCTTAAGGTCGGGCACGTTCATCGGGGCGGCGTTCACGTTCACGCGGCGTATCTGGCCGAAGCCCCTGCGGGTCTTCATTTTTACGGAATATATTTCCTGCATTGCCGCTGCTATATAGGAGGCTCCGGTCTCCGGGTGCTCTCCGGTCACGAAAATTATCCGCTTGTGCCCTATGCGGCCGGCCAGTGTTTCAGCTTCCGCGCGGATCTCCCGCATGGACAATTTGCGGCGTACCGCGCCTGTATTGCCAGTGCGGAACCCGCAATAAAGGCAGTTGTTAACGCAGAGGTTGGAGGCGTAAAGAGGGGCGAAGGTAACCACGCGGTTATCATAAACCTTGCGCTTTACGGCCCGGGCGGCCTCAAAAATTTCCTCGAGCAGTTCCGGGTTATCTACTGAAATGAGCGCCGCGGCGTCCTGCGGCGGGAGGGCTTCGGAAACTTCAAGCGCGCGCGCCAGTATAGCGCGTACGCGCTGCCTTGCCGGGGCCGGCGCCGCCAGGGCGGCGCGCAGCGCGGCGTCGTTTATAAAATCGCACTCCTGTTCAAGGTAGCCCGCGTAATATCCAGAGTTGACTGACTGCGTCTGCATAGAACCTCCAAAGGCTTTGTTCAGGCCTTCAGCGCCGTTTCCGCGTTCTGCGCGGGTATTTCAGCGTCCGCCAGCGTAAACTCGAAGGACGACCCCTTCCCGTACTCCGAACTTACCGTTATTTCTCCCCCGTAAAGTTTTACCACCTTTTTTAATATGGACAAGCCCAGGCCGCTGCCGTCTATGGCGCGGGTGTGTTCGTTCTTCATGCGCACGAATTCCCCGAAGAGTTTTGCCTGTTCCTCTGCGGTCATGCCTATGCCCGTATCGGAACAGCGCACTGTAACGGAGCCATGGTCTTCGCGCTTCAGTTCAAGTACCGCGCTGCCGCCTTGCTTGTTGTATTTCACGGCGTTCGTAGCCAGGTTTGCAAGTATCATGTCTATTTCCCCTGGGTCGGCGTTCATGGTAAGGCGTTCCGGGGTTTTCAGCTCGAACTTCACGCCTTTGGCCAGCGCTATCGGCCCTACTGCTTCTATAACCAGGCCGGCCGCTTTAACAAGGTCAACAGTCTCTATGGAACGCTTTTTTTTGCCGGACTCCAGGCGTGTAAGGTCCAGCAGGTCCATTACCAGTTTACGCATGCCGGCTATGCGCAGCACGCTGCGCTCCACCATGCTGTCATAAGCGGCAAGGTCCCCGCCTTTCAGGCGTTCTTTCATAAGGTGCATGTAGCCTTCCACCGCCGCCAGCGGGGATTTTAACTCATGGGCCAGTACCGAGATGAACTCGAAACGGACCTGCTTTTTTTCATCCTCAAGCCGGCGCGCTTTGCGATGCAGATAAATATGTCTGGCGGCTTTTTGTACGGTGGCGCGCAATTCTTCCGGGGTAAAAGGCTTGGCCAGGAAGTCGAACGCGCCGCGCTTGGTGGCCGTTACCGCAACTTCGAGCGAGGCGAAGGCCGTTATCATTATTGTCAGAAAATCCCGCGGCTCCGGAGCGTTTTCCAGAACGTCTATCCCGGTCATGTCCGGCAGCTTGTAGTCCAGCAGTACAATGTCGGGGCGCCGGGCCTTAAACTCGGCCAGCGCCTCTGCTCCTGTTGCGGCGCATCGCACGGTAAAAGCAATGGTTTCGCCGAAGTCCTCCAGGCCCACGGCAAAGTGCTCCAGGGAGCGTTCCGCGCCGGTGCGCATGCCGGCCTCGTCGTCAACTATAAGGATATCGAACTGCAGGCTTTTTGTGTCCGGGTCAGGAGGCATGACGGTCACCCCCGAGCAGGCGTTTAAGTTCCGCTTTAAGCTGCTCAAAACGCAGTTCCTTATGTATTATCGCGTCGGCTTTTATCCAGGATTTGGGATCGTGGGCTTTGTCGAAATAATACCCGGTTTCTCTGGTTACCGAGGTCACAAGTATTACCGGTATGCTGGCGTCCATGCGCTTGATCTTATGGCTGAGCACAAAGCCGGAATCCGGGTTTTCCATCATGAGGTCAAGTACGGCCGCGTGGAACCCGCCTGGCGTTATAAGGGGTTCCGCCTCTTTCTGGCTGGAGGCGGATACCACCTCGTATTTCTCCGATTCCAGGTAGATCTTCATCTGGTCCATCATGTCGGGATCGTCTTCGACCACCAATATCCTTGTCTTTTTATCGTCGCTCATAAGGTTTCTCCTCCGAAAACTTTTCCCGCTGCGCCCGCCTGTTTTTCAGGTTTTCCCCTGGCCGCGCCCGGCAGCTTGACGGTGAATTTGGTGCCGGTAGCGCCCTTAGCCGGATCGGCGTTGGTTTCAACCGCTATGCTGCCGCGGTGCACCTTTATGATGCCGTAGGATACCGCAAGCCCCAGCCCCGTGCCCTTGCCTATCTGCTTGGTGGTGAAAAATGGTTCGAATATTTTCTTTTTGTTCTCTTCCCTGATTCCGCAGCCGGTGTCGGCTACGCTGAAGCAGACGTTTTCCTCGTCCCTGAAAACGGCTATTTTAAGCGTGCCGCCCGCCGGCATGGCTTCCGCCGCGTTCGTCACCAGGTTCGACAGTACCTGAATTATCTGGTCCGGGTCCATTTCCGCGGCCAGGTCGGCACCGGAGCTTGCGGTTTCAAAATGTATTGCCGCAGGCAGGGGAGCGGTCCTGAAATAGTTTTCCACCAGGAGGGCCAGGTTTTCCTGCCGGAAGAAAGGTTTGTTCTTGCGCGCAAAATTCAGCAGGCCCCCTA
>MGVB01000043.1:6967-10055 GCA_001800275.1 Elusimicrobia bacterium RIFOXYA12_FULL_57_11 | reverse complement strand
CTCCGTTATCATCCTGGCGTCGCCGAAAACCCGTGAATCCTTGGGGCACTGCTCGGTAAGCAAATGGGAATACAGCAGCACTACCCCCAGCGGGTTGTTAAGCTCGTGCGCCACGCCCGCGGCGAGCTGGCCCATGCTGGCCAGTTTTTCCGACTGGATCAGGGCCTGCTTCGTTTTTGCCAGCTGGTTGTAGGAGACGGTCAATTCTTCCGCTGTGGTTTTCAGGCGCTCTATGGTGTAAGGCAGGCACATCTCGCTTTCAGCCAGGCCCCGGATTATCGCGGTGGCGTGCTCGACGCAGGTCTGGTAGCCGCAGGCGCCGCAGTTAAGCTCGTCTTCCGGGCGCAGCTTGCCCATTTTTTCCAGTACTGTTTTCAGCGCCTCCTGCGAGGGCGGCAGCACGCGCTGGTCCTCAACTTCGAAAGCGGCGCCGTAGTCCATGGCGCGGAAGCGGCGTACGGAATCCTCCCATTCGTTGATTTTGATGCTGAAATAGCTTTTGCGGGCATAGCGCCGCAGAACCGCCTCGCGGGAGTGCTTGGAGGTTTTTACGCTGAGGCCGGGGCCCATCAGGCAGCCGTTGCAGCACAGGAGGTCCAGGAAGTCCGCGTCTATATCGCCGTGCTCAAGGTTGCGCAGGGCTTCGACGAAGTTCTCAAGTCCTTCCGCGGAGAGGAACCTGCCGGTCATAAGGTCTTCGTCCAGCTCGGCTGAATTCAGCAGCCCCCCTCCCATTGGATACAGGACGCCCTTGGCCGGGTGAGGCGGGTCAAAGTGGGCGTCCAGGGCGGTGGAGCGGTCCACCCCTGCCGTCTTGAAGATATTGCGCAGTTCTATGAAGGTTATAGCCTCTTCCACGTCGGCGCGGTTGCGGAAAGCTTCGTCTTTCTTTGCCACGCAGGGACCTATAAAGACTACCTTGGCGCCCGGACCGTAATGAGCGCGCACTATGCGGGCCGCGGCGGTCATGGGCGAGACGATGGGAGCCAGGTTCTTTACCAGGCCGGGATGATATTTTTCCACATAGGATACCACGGCGGGACAGGCTGAACTTATAAATTTCCTGCCAGGATTTTCATTTATCAGTTTCCGGTACTGCATGGAGACCATGTCGGCGCCAAAAGCTACTTCGCAGACATATTTGAAGCCGGCGGCTTTCAGCATGCCGGCGAAGCGCAGCGGGTCTATTCCGCCGAATTCCACCGGGAAACTTGGAGCCAGGCAGGCGATGACGGTTTCTCCCGAAGCCAGCAGGCGGCGTACGCTTGCGGTGGAGTTTCTGGTTTCTTTGGCGCCGCGGCTGCACATAAGCACGCAGTTGGCGCAGCCGATGCAGCGCTCGCGTATCACTTCGGCCTGCCCGCCGGTTATGCGGATGGCTTTAGCGGGGCAGCCGCGCACGCAAGTATAGCACGTCCTGCAGCGTTCCTTGATGGTCCGTACCAGCGGTTCAGTATCGGGTGTCATAGTGTTGCCTGATTTTTCACTGTGCACTTCATGGCAGTCCCGCGGGGTAATTGCGGCTGGCTGCTGCCGCCCGCGTGAGGGCGGCCTCGTTAAATATCGGCCGGGGTGCGCTTCGTGTATTTCGTGTGAAGCAGGTGATGGCTCTTTTCACCCAGCGGTTTGCCCAGAAAATCCTTGTAGAGCTGTTGCACGGCCTTGTTGGCGTGCGAGACCCGGACTTTTTCCGAGGCGTCTATGGTGTAGAGCGATCTCATTCGCTCCGTTATGGCGGCCTTATTGTGTGCGAAAGGCTGGCCCCCGCCGTTGATGCAGCCTCCGGGGCAGGTCATTACTTCTATGAAGTGCAGGTCCTTGCGGCCGGCTTTTATTTCTTCTATAAGTTTGCGGGCATTGGCCAGGCCGCTTACGGCCGCGACGCCTATTTCCAGGGCGCCTATTTTTATTCTGGCCTCTTTGATCCCTGCGGCGCCCCGCACGGCCTCGATTTTAAGCGTGCCCAGTTCCTTGCCGGTCAGCATATAGTGTGCGGTGCGCAGCGCGGCCTCCATAACGCCGCCGGAGGCTCCGAACAGTTTCCCCGCGGTACTGCGGTCTCCAAAAGGCAGGTCCGGTTCGGCGGGCTGCAGGGCTTTGAGGTCTATCCCGTAGATGCGTATCATCTGTGCCAGTTCACGGGTGGTCAGGACAAAATCGATATCGGCCGCGCCGCCGCGCCCCATCTCGGGCCGGTCAACTTCGAATTTTTTTGCGGTGCAGGGCATTACCGAAACGCTGATTATCTCCGAAGGCTTGAGGCCTTTGTTTTTAGCGTAGTGAGTCTTTATGAGGGCTCCCAGCATCTGCTGCGGACTCTTGCAGGTGGAAAGGTTGCCTATTAGCCCGGGATAAAAGGTTTCCACGAATTTTATCCAGCCCGGGGAGCAGGAAGTCATCATTGGCAGGATGCCGCCCGTCTTTATGCGTTCGGCCAATTCCGACGCCTCTTCCATAATGGTGAGGTCGGCTGAAAAAGAAGTTTCGAACACCGCTTTAAAACCCATCTGGCGCAACGCCGCCGTCATTATTCCGTTGACATCCGTGCCGGCGGGCAGACCGAATTCCTCGGCGAGCGAGACAGAGATGGCCGGAGCGTGCTGTACTACCGCGAATTTGCCGGATGACAGCGCCGCCATAACCTGTTCGATATGGCTTTTTTCCAGCAGGGCGCCGGTAGGGCACACGTTTATGCACTGGCCGCAGTTTATGCAGGAGGAAACATTCAGGCTGGAGTCGAAGGTGCAGCCTATGAAAGCGTCCGAGCCGCGCTTCACGAAATCTATACAGGCCACGCCCTGCGTTTCTTCGCAGGCGCGCACACATTTGCCGCAAAGTATGCATTTTTCCGGATCGCGTGCTATGGCGGGACTGGAGACGTCCAGGCTTTTTTTACTGGTTATCACCGGGAACCGGCGGCCGGTAATGCCGTACTCTCGGCTTAGGGCGGAAAGCTGGCAGGAGGGCTGCTTGGCGCAGTAGAGGCAGTCGTCCGGGTGTGACCCCAGCAGCAGTTCCACCACGGTTTTCCTGGCGTTTATGACCCGCGGGCTATTGGTAAGTATCTTCATGCCTTCCGCAACAGGGT
>MGVB01000043.1:347-6942 GCA_001800275.1 Elusimicrobia bacterium RIFOXYA12_FULL_57_11 | reverse complement strand
CTGGCCTTCCACCTCCACTACGCAGATGCGGCATGCGCCAGACGGCAGCATGTCTTCCATGTGGCAGAGCGTGGGCACTTTTATGCCTTCGCGCCGCAGCACGGCCAGCAGGGTTTCGCCTGGCTGGGCCTCGGTGGTTTTCCCGTTGACGGTAAGTTTCATGGTGTCGCCTCTCGGTCTTACGCCGCGCTGACGGCCTTGAATTTGCAGATTGTCCTGCAGCTGCCGCAGGAAATGCACTTCTCGCTTACGATATAGTGCGGGAGCTTTATCTTGCCTACTATGGCTTGCGTGGGACAGGCCCTGGCGCAGAGCGTGCAGCCCTTGCATTTATCCTGGTCGATGGAAAACTCCAGCATTTCCGTGCATGCTCCCGCCGGGCAGCGGCGTTCGAATATGTGGGCTTCATACTCGTCCCGGAACCAGCGCAGGGTTGAAAGCACCGGGTTAGGTGCGGTCTGGCCCAGCCCGCAGAGGCTGGTTTCCCTGATCACTTGCGAAAGGTTCTCCAGGTTTATTATTCCCGAAAAGCGGGCCAGGGCCTCATTTTCCTTTTCCCCCCGGCGGTGGCGGGTTATGGATTTAAGGATCTCCAGCATACGCATGGTGCCTTCGCGGCAGGGAATGCATTTGCCGCACGACTCGCGCTTTATAAAATCCATGAAGAATTTTGCCACGTCCACCATGCAGGTCTTTTCGTCCATCACAACCAGCCCGCCGGAACCCATCATGGCGCCTACGGTCTTAAGGGATTCGTAGTCCACCTGCGTATCCATCTTATTGTCGGGGATACAGCCACCGGACGGGCCGCCTATCTGCACCGCTTTGAAGGCAAGGCCGTTTTCTATGCCGCCGCCGATGTCGAAAACTATCTCGCGCAGTGTAGTGCCCATGGGGATCTCAACAAGGCCGGTGCGGTTCACCTTGCCTGAAAGAGCGAACACCTTGGTGCCTTTCGAATTTTTAGTCCCGATGTCCGCGAATACCTGCGGCCCCAAAAACATTATTTCCGCCACATTGGCGAAAGTCTCTACGTTGTTTATTACCGTAGGTTTGCCAAAAAGACCTTTTACCGCAGGGTAGGGCGGGCGGGGCTTGGGCATGCCGCGGCGTCCCTCTATACTGTTCATCAGGGCCGTTTCCTCGCCGCAGACGAAGGCGCCGGCTCCCATTTTTATTATGACGTCCAGGTCGAAGCCGCTGCCGAAAATATTCTCGCCCAACAGGCCGTAGGCTTTCGCCTGTTCTATGGCGCGCCTGAGGTTCTTGACCGCCAGCGGATATTCCGCGCGGATGTAAATATAGGCTTTTGATGCGTGTATGGCGTAGGCGCCAATGGCTATGCCTTCCAGCACGCGGTGCGGGTCTCCTTCTATTACGGCCCGGTCCATGAAGGCGCCGGGGTCCCCCTCGTCGGCGTTGCAGATAATGTATTTCTGGTCGGCGTCGGAGGCCAGGGCTATTTTCCATTTTTTACCGGTAGGGAAACCGCCGCCGCCGCGGCCGCGCAGCCCGCTGGCCTCCACCGCCTCGCAGGCGTGCTGCGGGGTCATGGTGTGTATTACTTTAAGGAACGCGCTGTAGCCGCCGCGGGCTATATGTTCCTCTATGGAAAGCGGGTTAACTATACCGCAATGTTTGAGAACGAAACGCATCTGCTTGAAAAAAAAGGGGTGTTCCGACAGCAGCGGGACTTTGGACCATTTTTTCGCGCCCGGTTCCGTGAACTGGCCGAGGATATTGTCTTTAAGCGGGGCCTTGTCGCGGAATACGGAATCCAGCAGCGCCGGCACGGCGTCGCCGGTGGCCCGCTGAAAGGAAACGCGCGCATGGCCCGGCAGCTGTACGTCCAAAAGCGGCTCCGCCGCGCAGTAGCCGATGCAGCCCACTTCCAGGACATCCGCCTCAAGTTTATTATCCTTTATATGTTTGCGTGCGGCCTCCAGGGTTTTGGCTGCTCCCGCCGCCAGGCCGCAGGTACCGGCTCCTATGTAAATTACGGCGCGTGAACGGGTTTCCCTGCGCAGGGCCGCGGCCCGGACCGCATAGTCTTCGGACCCGAAAGCCCTGGTCAGGAAGTTTTTGCGGGCCGAGGCCGGAATGGCGGCCAGGTTGCTCTCAAAAGTGCCGTTATTTTGCGCCATTTGACTTCTCCGTGGTTTTAATCTCGTCTACAAGTTTTTTTATCTTGTCCGGAGTTATTTTCGCGTGGAATTCGCCGTTAATGCTTATCACCGGGGCCAGGCCGCAGGCCCCTATGCAGGCCACCACCTCTATGCTGAACAGCCCGTCGCGCGTGGTGTCTCCCGCCTTTATCCCGAGAGCTTCTTCCGTCATCTTCAGCACAGCGGCGGAGCCTTTTACGTGACAGGCCGTGCCGCGGCAGATCATTATGTGGTGCCTGCCCAGCGGTTTAAAGCGGAACTGGTTATAGAAGGTGGCTACCCCGTAGACTTTGCTGGACGGTATTTTAAGATGGCGAGCCACTTCGAGAACAGCCTGTTTTGACAGGAAGCCGTCCGCCGCCTGTATGTCCTGAAGGATAGGTATCAGCTTGTCGCGTTTCGCGAAAGCATAATTTTCCAGGACCCTGGCCGCTTTACTTTCGGGTTTCATTTCGCCCGCTCCTTGGCCGAAGTTTTGCGCGCAAAATAGGCAGCCTTCTCTATGGAAAGCGTTATGTCCAGCTGCTCAAGGAAAACTCCAGACGGAAGTTTGAGCTGGGCTGGCGCGAAGTTTACTATGCCGCGCACCCCCGCGCGCGCCAGCGCGTCCGCGGCTTCCTGGGCGGAGGCCGCCGGCACCGTTATTATGCCCACAGCCACCTTCTCTTTCGCTACGAATTTCTCCAGCTGGCCGGTATGGTGTACCTGGCAGCCGGAGTATACCCGGTTGGTTTTTTCGGGGTCCAGGTCGAATGCCGCCACTATGCAGAGGTTCGGCCTGCGTTTAAGGAAGTAAGACAGGATAGCTTTTCCGAGGTTTCCTACCCCCACCAGCACCATCTTTGTAAGGGAAGCCGATTCCAGGTGGGCGTAGAGTTCCGCCATGAATTCACGCGCCGGATAGCCTTTCTGCGGCGTACCCTTTACGCGGAAGTTCATGAGGTCCCTGCGCACCTGCTCCGGGGAAACACCCACGGCGGCCGCCAGCTCCCGCGAGAACACGAATTCCGCGCCGGAGTCCAGCCGGGTGTGCAGGAACTGGCAGTAACGGAAAAATCTCTCTACTGTGCGCTGGGGTATCCTTGTCATAACTTCCTTTAAGCCTTGCGGCCTTCCACGTTCACCTGTTCTTTTTTCAGGGCCAGCAGTTCCTTTACCTTGGCCAGGAATTCCTTAGGCTTCACCGGCTTTTCCATGAAGGCGTCTATGGGCAGGAATTCCCCGTCTTTGGCGCTGAACTTCTGGGGCGAGGTTTCGTTGACGGAGGTGAGCATCAGTATGGGCGTGTGTTTGAGCGCTTCGACTTGACGGAACTTGTAGGCGGTGTGGAAGCCCTCGGTCGAATCGTCCATCATCACATCCAGGATGATGAGGTCCGGGTTGAACTTTGAAGCTTTTTCAAAGCCCTCTTTGCCGTTGATGGCGGTCTCAACGGTGTGCCCCTGGCCCTGAAGGATGACCTCGCAGGTATCCAGGATGTCCTTGTCGTCGTCTATGCAGATTATTCTGGCCATATACTCCTCCTTGTCTCAGTTTATGTTGTAACGGTGAAAATTGCATCGTTATTTTATAACGTTACTAAAGTAACGATGGTTACGTAAATAGTATACGTCATCGTTCCGGTTTTGTCAATAGGGCGTTTATTGGTTATGTCGCCGACGGGTGCGCAGGCAAAGGGACCGTTACCGGCCGCGGGAGCCGGGTTAGTCCTTCACGCTGGCATTGTTTTTTTTGCGAGGCGGGTGCCGCGCAGCCCTATGCCGATTAAAATTTGAACTTCGGGAGCTTAAGCTTGGAAGGGGTCAGGCCCTTCAGTAGTCCTTCGCCCCCTCCGGTAACCTTGCTTTCCGCGTCTTTGAGCTTGTCGTCCAGTTCGGCTTTTTTTGAGGCGGATAATTTGTCGAGTTTTTCCCTGTAGGGCTTCAGGGCATCGTCAATCTTTTTCTGCGCGTCGGCCTGCGCGTTTTTTACTTCCTCGCCCATGGCGCCGCTGAACGCCTTAGAGAGCGCGTCGGCCAGGTCCGTTTTGATGGAAAGTTTCGGGTCTTTTATTGTTCCGGATATGTCGCTTTCTATCAGGGCGGAGGAAAGTTTCGCGAACGCTGATTCTACCGCGGTCTTGAGCGGGGCTGCTTTGATCTTTGAAGCGTCAGGCTTGAAAGAGGCCCCGGTCAGGCGCGCCGCCGCCCTGCCGTCGAGGTTCTCCCCAGCCGTTTTCACTGCTATATCGAACGCTCCGGTAGCGCCGGTTATATCCACCAGGAAAGAGGACGGGGACCCCAGCTGCAGCTGTTTTACCGGCATGCCGGTATAGGAAAGTACGGAATCCGTTCTTATCTCTTCCCCAACCGCGTCTACCGAGCATTTGAAATCCAGCCGGCGTTCGCCTTTGGCTCCCTTTACAACGGCAGTGGTCGGGCGCCCGTATACTTGCGGCTGGGTGGTAAGGCCTTCTATAACGCCGCTGTAGGCCAGGGGGTCTTCCGCGCCCAGTGCCCCGCTAAGGGAAAGTTTGCGTACCAGTACCGAAGGGTAACTTTTCTCCCTGGGAAAGTGGACCTCGCGGCCCCGGGGAGCTTCGTTCTTGAGCACGCCTTTGGAATTAGCGGGCATGTATTTTTTTGCCATCCCCATCCACTTCATGGCTTGGGCCGTTTTTTCGGCTATCAGCGGGCCGGCCAGCATGCGGGCTATGGACTGCGTGTCTATTGAAGGCAGCTTCATTTTTGCCATTACGCCGGCAATATCTTTTTTGCGGGCCTCATCCAGCGCTTTAAAGGAATCCTTGAACTTCGCCGCGGCCGCCTCTATTTCCTGTTTGTCTTTTTTAAACTGCGAGGTGAGCTTATTTATTTCCTTGCCGATGTCGGCGTAATCCTTGGCCTGTTTAATAAAATTGCTTTCCCCCTTCGCTTTCTCGTAGCGGGTTTTAAGCGCGGCCAGGCCGTCCTCGTATTTTTTTGTATCCACCCTGGCTGCGATATCCCTGTAATCCTTTTCGAAGGCCTGTTCCAGTTCTTTGGTCAGCTTTACGGATTCCAGATCGTCGGGGTTTATCGTGTAATCGCCGGCCACATCCGTCTTAACGTCGGCGGCCCGTTCCAGCGCGAAATTTTTTGATTCTTCTTTGATCTGCTGCGCCAGGGCGGAGGGCGGTTCTTCTTTTACGAACGGCAGTCTGCCCGAAGTCTTGCGGGCCGTGCCGAAGCGCAGCCCGGCCAGGACGGCGTTCTCCACCAGCAGCTTCTTTTCCAGCAGCGGCGCTCCGGCCGCTGAAAAGGAGAGTTCCGAGAATTCGGCCAGGTTGCGGAATTCGTCCTTCGCGTCGGCTACGGCAAAGCCGGTAATTTTAAGCGAGGGGTTGAGGAAAGTCGTTTTAAGGCCGGCGATTTCGACTTTCGCTTTCGCGCCTTTCTCCAAACCTTTTATCATGCCCCATTTAAGCAGCGGGTCAAAGGCGAAAAACGAGAACGCCCAGACCAGCAACAGCAGGGTAAGACGCGGGATGATGTAGGACCAGCGCATCAGGTTTCCTTAAAGTACCAGTCGAACAGCCACGACCCCTTGAGGCTTTTAACGAACTTTGCGTTCATAACTTTTGTCTTGAAGCGTTCATTGTAGACGGCGGCGCCTTTGCGGGAGACGAAATATATCGGGGTAAACATTAAAAGGCCTAATACGATCCCCCCCGCCATTACGGTATTATTGAACCCGGTCCAGGGTGTGACGGGCATATTGTAGAGACTGGTCCAGAGCGCGGCCAGGGCAGGGGCCGAGAGTATGGCGTAGCCCAGCGGGTCGGTTATGCGGTCGAGCAGCGGGTTTGCCGTCATGGTGGCCAGGATGGCCAGCAGGGTTATAGGGAAATTCACGCGCAGGGCCAGCACCAGCACCAGCAGCAGTTGTACGGTAAGCGTAGCCTTGGGCAGCAGGCCTATCAGGAAACCCAGCGCCACCCCGGCCGCGATCTGCGGAGGTTCGGTTTCCGTGGTCAGGCCCTTGATAAACTGGCGTATAAGCCCTAAAGGATTCATACTTTTAATATACCTAAAATAACCGGCACAATTCAAATAAAAAAACTACGGACAGCCGCCGCGGGAATTCCCGCGCTGCGCCAGACCGGCGCCGTTTTTCGTATAATTTTACGCGATGAGCGCCCTTGAAATCCTCCTTATAGCTTTTGGCCTTGCCATGGACGCTTTCGCCGTTGCGGTGGCCAGCGGCGCCACCATGAAGCGCCTTCACCTGTCCAACGCCGTAAAGATGGGGTTATTTTTCGGCGGCTTTCAGGCGGTTATGCCCGTAATCGGCTGGCTGGCGGGGCTTGGCATGAAAAACTTTATCTCGGGAGTGGACCATTGGATAGCTTTCTGCCTGCTGGTGCTTGTGGGCGGCAAGATGCTTTACGAAGCCTTCAAGATCAAGGAAGA
>MGVB01000043.1:139-263 GCA_001800275.1 Elusimicrobia bacterium RIFOXYA12_FULL_57_11 | reverse complement strand
GGCCGTCGGGTTGACATTTTCACTGCTGCAGGTTTCGCTGATCGCGCCGGCGCTTATAATAGGGTTTGTTACTTTCCTTATGTCTACGGCCGGGGTGAAAATAGGTTCCTCGGGCGGCCACTTT
>MGVB01000043.1:0-133 GCA_001800275.1 Elusimicrobia bacterium RIFOXYA12_FULL_57_11 | reverse complement strand
AATAAAATGGAAGCCGCCGGCGGGATAGTTTTGATAGCGATAGGCCTCAAGATACTGCTTGGCCACCTTGGCTTGGTTTAGCCGGTTCGTGCAGTGGCAGGTAGATATCGAACCTCGAGCCCTTGCCGGGAAC
>MGVB01000042.1 GCA_001800275.1 Elusimicrobia bacterium RIFOXYA12_FULL_57_11 | reverse complement strand
AAGCCGTTGGCTCATGGCGCCAAGCATGGACGATGCGATAAGGAAAGGCGGGATTCCCATTTCGAACAGCCGTTCTATTATGCTGGCGGCGTTGATGGTATGTATGGTGGTGAAAAGCAGGTGGCCCGTAAGCGCGGAGCGCAGGCTTATCTCCGCGGTGTCATAGTCGCGAATCTCGCCTACCATTATGACGTTCGGGTCCTGTCGCAGTATGGTGCGCAGCCCTTCCGCCCAGGTGAACCCGGTTTTAGCGCTTATCTGTGACTGGTTGATGCCTTCAATGCGGTATTCTACCGGGTCTTCCAGGGTGATGACGTTTATCATCGGGGTGCTTATATTCTTGATGATAGCGTAGAGGGATGTGGTTTTGCCGGAACCGGTGGCTCCCGTTATGAAAAATATTCCATAGGGATTGCGGATAAGTTTTTTTATGACAGTAAGAGTTTCAGGGTCCAGGCCAAGCTGGTCAAGGTCTATGCCCAACTGTTGCCGGTCCATAACGCGCAATACGAGCTTTTCTCCGTTTACCGTGGGAAAGGACGATACCCGCACCTGAATAGCACGGCCTGCCAGCATTTTCTGGAAGCGGCCCTCCTCGTTGCGGAAAGACGTGGGTGGTTCCGGGTCAAACCCGGCCAACACACGTATGCGCTGGGTAAGGGGGATCTCGGAGTTCTTCGGAGAACTGAGCATGTCCTGCAGGATCCCGTCTACGCGGAACCTTACGCGCAGGTTCGGGCCCTGGGATTCCAGGTGAACGTCGCTGGCGCGCTCCTTTA
Source organism: Elusimicrobia bacterium RIFOXYA12_FULL_57_11 (assembly GCA_001800275.1). GTDB lineage: Bacteria > Elusimicrobiota > Elusimicrobia > Elusimicrobiales > UBA9959 > UBA9959. Next base: position 13,122 of record MGVB01000042.1, on the reverse strand, counting down.
CCGCGTGTTCAAGTATAAGGTCGCTGAGTTTTATGGCAAGGTCTATGCCGGGCGACCGGCCCTTCGCCTGCAATAGTTCGTTATAGCCTTCTTCAAGGGTGCCTGTCAGCGGAACCGCGCCGGGCTGTAGTTGCCCCCCCGCTTGGTTTTCCTCTTTATTGCCCCAAAATACCATAGGTTCTCCTAGAAAAACTGAAAATTCCGTGCTGTCGCCCCGCCCTTAACCGGGAAATTATACAACTTATTTATATTCCACCTTCAGCATGGTCAGGTGCTTTTCCCCGCTGGGCAGCAGTATTTTCACCGTTTTGCCGGCGGTAACGCCAAGCAGTCCCTGCGCCAGCGGTGAACTTACCGAGATCCTTCCCGCGCCCGGGTCCGCTTCATCGGAACTTGATAGTGTATAGATAAGGGTAGCGCCAGAGTTTTCATCGCGCATGGTTACGGTGGCGCCAAGCCGTACTTCGGCGCAGGTCGCGGCCGCGCTCTCAACTATTTTCGCGTCGCGCAGTTTGGTTTCCATCTCCCCTATGCGCTGCATTACCAGATTCTGCTTCTCTTTCGCGTAGATATACCCGGCGTTCTCTTTCAGGTCTCCCTGTTCCCTGGCCTCGTTTATTTCAATGGAAAGATCGTTCTTCTGGCGTGTAAGTTTCGCCAGTTCTTCCTTCATTTTTTCGTAGCCGTCTTTGGTCAGGTAAATTTCCGCCATCGCTCCCCCTTCCCCCAGTTTCCCGCCGGTCAAGTGTAAAGCCCTGGTCCGCACCTGCAATGTTATGTGGCGGAACAGGGCAAAAATCTGTGGCACCGAGAGGATTCGAACCTCTGACCTAGCGCTTATGAAACGCCCGCTCTTACCAACTGAGCTACGGTGCCGTAAAGTGCTCGGCGGGCAGGTTTCCTCACCGGAGACGCAGGCCTTCGGGTGAGAACAAAAGTATATCAAAAAGACATTGTAAAGACAAATTTTGTTTCCTATAATTCTAAATGCCGCCGCTGGCGTAAATCTGATAAGCTAAAAGGGGTTCCCGAAAATGGCAACCGTTAAAATTTCAAAAGATGAACTGCTGAAGAAGGCCAATAAGCCGGCTGAAGAGGCTATGGTCCTGCATCCGTTCTATAAGGGGAAGGTGGAGATAGTCCCAAAATGCTGCGTGCGCGATATCAATGATTTTGCGATATGGTATACCCCCGGAGTGGCCTCGGTGTGCAGGGATATTCATGAAAACCCGGAAAAAGTCTATGAACATACAAATAAGGGTAACATGGTGGCCGTTGTTTCTGACGGTACCCGTGTGCTGGGGCTCGGGGATATAGGCCCCGAAGCCGGGCTGCCGGTGATGGAGGGCAAGGGCCTGCTGTTTAAATTTCTGGGCGGGGTGGATGCGTTCCCCATCTGTCTGAACACAAAAGATCCGAAAGAAATAATAAAAACCGTGCAGTATCTGGAGCCTTCATTCGGAGGCATTAATCTTGAGGATATCTCCCAGCCTAAATGTTTCGAGATACTCGATGAGCTGCGCCGCACCATGAACATTCCGGTCTGGCATGACGATCAGCAGGGGACCGCCACCGTATGCCTTGCCGGTCTCATTAACTCCCTTAAGATAGTTAAAAAGAACATCCGAGACGTGAAGATAGTCCTGTTCGGCTCCGGTGCGGCGAATATCCGCATTGGCACGCTTTACATGTCTTATGGCGCAAAGCCGGAAAACCTTACCTATGTGGATTCCAAGGGTATCCTGCACAAAGGGCGGACTGACCTTAAGGACCACAAGGAAAAGTGGCACATGGCCAACATAACCAACGGCAGGCAGCTGACCGGCAAGCTTGAGGACGCGCTGGTCGGCGCCGATGTGCTGAGCGCCGCCTCAACCCCGGGCCCGGATATTATAAAGAAGGAATGGGTCGCCAAGATGAACAAGGATGCCATCGTATTCGTTACCGCCAACCCCATTCCGGAGATGTGGCCCTGGGACGCGAAAGAGGCCGGCGCCCGGGTAGTGGCCACCGGACGCTCGGATTTTGACAACCAGGTTAATAATTCCCTCGGATTTCCCGGTATTTTCCGGGGCGCCCTGGATGTGCGCGCCAAGACCATTACGGACGAAATGTGCATAGCGGCGGCGGAAGCGCTGGCCGGCTACGTAGAGCGCAAAGGAATGAACGAAAATTACATAATGCCCCGTATGGACGAGCCGGAAGTCTTTATAGAAGAGGCCGTGGCGGTTGGTATGAAAGCAATTGAGCAGGGTTTGGCCCGCGTGATACTTACCAGGGAGCAGTTGCGCAAGAGCGCGGAAACGGCGATACGCCGCGCCATAAAGGACAGGGATGTGCGCCAGGAAAAAGGAATAGTTCCCCTGCCCTGACGCGGTGCCGTGCCCGATAAAAAGCCCGGAGGGTGTTTTCCCTCTCCGGGTTTTTTTCTTTTTATGGCTCTGTTGTTAATTGCAGTATTTCTGCCTCAGGCGTTTCTCCGCCGACCCGTCGGCCTTGTTGCTGCGCAGGAGCGCGGGGTAGGTTATATCGTTCTCAAATTGTACCAGTTCAAGCGCCAGGCGCTGTTCCAGGTATAATGCGAGTGTGGCGGTCTTTTTGTTCTTTACGCAGATCTCTGCCGGCTGCATTTCGGCTGTTTCCATGACAATATGTTCCGCGTAGCCGTCTTTTTTCATTCCAGGAAGGATTATATAGTTAAAGGTCCCTAACGCGTGCTTGAGCTGGGCTTTTACAAGCTCATGCGTAAGCACACTTTCAAGCATGCGGGGGTTTTCCATTCCGCCGGGGATGCTCGCTAGGTTTTTTCCAAAATCGGCGGAGAATATGAAAATTTTATCGGTTACGGGGTGCAGGCAGGCGAAAGTTTTTGCGCAGAAGGGCGCGAACAGCGTGTATAATGCTTTGCTGCCGGGGATGTATATATCAAAATTTTGTTCCGCGGAAGAAAAGTCGCCTGTGAATATTTTTTCATTCACTCGGCTTATCAGCGCGCGCGCGGATTCGCTGATGGGTTCCCGCGAATGCAGGGCAACGTTACCGAATCTGTATGTGTTGGGGAAAAGCGCGTCCGGATGAAAGGCCAGAGCGCTATAGGCTGCGGCAAGCGCTAATGCGCAAGTCAGCAGAAAGCGGTTGAAGGTCATAAGTGATTATAAGCAACTTTACGGGCGGCATTGCAAGTTCGGGGCGTGCAATTATGCCTGTTGTGGGTCTTTGGCAGGGCTGTCCCAAAAAAATCCGTAAAAAAAGAGTGACGTCCACCCATAAAACTGGAGCGTTTTCAAGTTAGTTCCCAGGTGGTTTGGAAAAATTTCCTGGGGCGGCCCTGGGTCCTTAGGCCTATGGTGGCGTGGGCCCATTGGCCCTTGATGAAAATCATATCCGACATTAAAGTATATACGACTACTGTGTAATTCCCGGAATTGGCCGGGAAGTATCCACCTCCGGACCTTAATCCGGATTCACCACGGCAGGCAAGAGTTGTGCGTGCGAGGTGGATATGCATCCTGTGAGCCAGAATTCTCCAGTCCCCGTAACCGGCAAGCCGTTAATGTCGATAGCCATTCTGTTTTTATTTGTATTCCATCTTTCCCCCAAAACCCTTAACGCACAGGCGCTCGGCCAACTGCAGGGTGCGGTCTCCGGTTCTGAATACGCGCAGTTTCCCGCCGCGGGAGACGCCACGGTTTATACCGTTGCCGCCGGATTCAATGTTTATTTTGTGAGCGTCGGGCAGGGCGATGCTATCTACCTTGAGCTCCCCAACGGGCAAAATGCCCTTATTGACGGGGGACCCTCCAGTTCCGCTTCCGGCCCGCTGGCCAGGTTCCTTACAGCCAGGAATATCACTAATATCGACCATGTGGTCCTTACGCATCCCCACTCCGATCACTATAAAGGGTTGCAGTATGTTTTTGCGAACCTGAGCGTGGCTAACTTCTATGATACCCGTATCGATAATACCGGCGCTACCGGGGACAATACCTTGCGCGATAAAATAAGCGCTTTGGGCGTGAATACCGCTTACCCGGCCGCGGGAGACCAACTGGCCTGGGGCGGAGATGTGGCGGTTAAAGTTTTTAACAGCTGTCCGCAAACGCAGCAAAGTTCCAAAAGTCCCGTGATAAACAACTGCTCCATTACCCTTAAGGTGGCGTATCAGGATTCTTCCCTTCTGTTTACCGGTGATATTGAGGCTGATATTGAAGCCTCCCTTGTGGCGCGTTATGGAGAGGAACTTAAGGCGGATGTGCTTAAGGTAGCCCATCATGGCAGCCAGTACTCTTCTTCGGACGCTTTCCTTGGGGCGGTAAGGCCGCAGCGTGCTTATATTGAGGTCGGCAAGAATAATTACGGCCACCCCACACAATCCGCCCTGGGCCGCCTGCTGGCTGCGGGCATCAGCGTGTTCCGTACCGATCAGGACGGAACGCAGGTGTATCCCCCGGTTGCATTCGCGGGCATGGCTTCCGCCAACGTTTCCTTTGCCTATTAGCCCGTAAACAGTCAGCTCTCTTCTGTGGGGCGCGTATTTCATATATATAGCCTAGCACACCAACCCGACAACCTCGTGTCGGGTTTCAAATATGGCGTTTTTTTGTAAAATTACAGTCGGTTGGCTATTTTTTACGGTTACCGTTTCGAATAAAGCAAGGAGTAACAGGCATGGCGACGCAATTTAGATCTGGAAATGATACGGTCCGGCGTTATTGGTTTGTGTTGCCCGTATTTATTGCCGGACTCTGCGCCGGATATTTATTTAAAACCTGCCGCCCCGCGGACACGGGCGGTTTGGAAGAGAAAATTCAGGTTCGCCAGCAGGGCTACCGGTTTATCAGTCCGTTGCTGGAATGCGAGAATAGTACGGGACTCATAAACGTCCTGATAAAATCCTTTAAAAAAGAAATGTCCGTTTTGATAAGTGCTTTCTATAAAAGCGGTGAGATCTCTGACGCGGTGGTTTATTTCAGGGATCTGAATAACGGGCCCTGGTATGGCTTCAGGGAACAGGAAAAATTCCGTCCCGCCAGTTTTCTTAAGATCCCGATAGCAATGGCTATTTATAAAGCGGCCGAGGATGATCCCGCTATCCTTAAAAAACGGGTAATGTTCAGCGCCGAGGTGAAGATGCCGGGTGACAGGGTGCAGACCATAATTCCGCCCAGAAAACTTGAAACGGGGAGAGATTACACGGTGGAATACCTCGTTGAGGCAATGCTCCGTTATTCGGATAACCAGGCCATATTTTTGCTCTCCCGCGCGTTTCCTAACGAGTATCTGTTCGAACTCTACAAACACCTCGGCATAGAAGATGACGTGCTGGATAAGATCGACGGGCAACTGTCAATGCGGGCGTATGCCACGTTTTACCGGATACTTTTCAACGCTTCGTACCTTAGCCGGAAATATTCCGAGAAAATTCTTTTTTTTCTGAGCGAAAGCGCGTATAAAAACGCTTTGGCCGCCGGTGTTCCGGCCGGGACCGCGGTAGCACATAAATTCGGGGAAGGCGGGGCGCTGGACGCGCAGCGACAATTGCAGGATTGCGGGATAGTGTATTATCCCGGGCGGCCCTACCTTTTGTGCGTAATGGCCAAAGGCAAAAATCTGAAGGATCTTGAAAAATTTATTGAAACAATTTCCCGTTTTGTCTACAACAATGTGAATCTGTCCGTGAAGAAAGAAAAAATACAGGTTCCCTAGAACCAGCGGGCGGCTGCAGCCGCAAGGGTAAGTACAGGCTTTGAGAAAACCCCCGCAAGTATCACCCCCGCGGCCATTGTGAATATTACCGCCTCGGCGGCGCCTGGCGCACCACAGGTTGCCCCGGCTGCTGCCGGCTTCATGTACATGGCCACTGTAACCCGCAGATAGTAATACATCGATACCGCGCTCATGATCACCGCCACGGCCACAAGGGCGGTGTTGCCGGAATTTACCGCGGCTGAAAAGGCGAAAAACTTGGCGAAGAACCCGGCCAGCGGGGGCACCCCGGCCAGGGAAAACATAAAGGCCGCCATGGCCGCGGCCAGCCAGGGGTGTGTGCGGGCCAAGCCGGCCAGGTCGTCAATAACCGGGCCTTTCTCCCCCTTTTCAAGGACAAGTACCACGGCGAAAGCCCCTATGGTGGCCATGGCGTATACCGGCAGGTAATAAAGTACCGCCTCAAATCCGCGCTGCCCGCCAAAAAACGCTACGGCCAGGTAACCGGCGTGGGCTACGCTGGAATACGCCAGCAGGCGCTTAAGACTGGTTTGCGCCAGGGCCAGCAGGTTGGCCGCGACTACGGTAATTACCGCCAGCCACCAAAAGAGCTCGCGAATGGGGCCGTATTCGAAAATACGGAAGATCCGCCATAGTATGATAACGCCGCCCGCTTTTACCGCCGCCCCCATAAAAGCCGAAATCTGCGTGGGGGCGCCTTCGTACACATCGGGTACCCACATATGGAAAGGAACAAGGGCCGTTTTGAAAGCGAAACCCGCAATTATCAGCACGAAGCCGGCCAGCGCCAGGGGTTCCGGGGCGCCGGCTTTCATAAGCGCCGCAAAAGCCAGGTCCGGGTGGGTCGCATTTAAAAGCGCTATGCCCATAACGGTAATGGCCGAACCGAAGGCGCCGAGCATGAAGTATTTGTAGGCGGCTTCAAGGCCGGGTTTAGAGCGCCTGATGCCGGCCAGCGCGTAAAGAGGCAGGCTCAGCAGTTCGAGCGCTATGAAGGCGGTGAACAGGTCCCCTGCCGCCATCAGCGTTACGAGTCCCAGCGCGGCCATTAACAGCAGGAAGTAGTACTCCCCCCCGCTGTCCGGTTGTGCTGGCGGCCGGTACAGGGAAAGGAGTATTATAAACGCCAGCACGGCGAACGTGAACGCCCACAGGTAGGCGGCGGCGGGGCTTAGCAGCAGCGCCCCGTTAAAACAGGAGATTTCCGTTAAGGGGGCGCGCTTTATGAAACTAAGTACTACCAGTACGGCGCTTAAAGCCATTATTCCCTGCGTGCCGCGCAGCGCCTTAAAGAACAGCGGAAGCAGAAGGCAGGTGAAAGCCGCCGCCGCCAGCAGTAAAGGCCCCGACATGGCGTTGGAGGCGTAAGCTGTAAGTTCAGCGTTCATTTCAACTCCAATGCGTGGGCCGTAGACTGCGGCTGCGCCAAGGCGATGTAGTTGTTGACCGGGCCCGCCACCATTTTCAGGACAGGAGCCGGCCATAATCCTATCAGCAGCATTAAACAAAGCAGCGGAACCAGGTAGGTCCATTCCTTGGCATTAAGGTCGGAAAGGAGCCTGTTTTCCTCATGGCGCAGCGGGCCGAAGATGGTTTGCTGGTACATGCCCAGCATATACACCGCGGATAATACTACGCCGGCCAGGGCTGCGCCGGCCAGCCAGGGGTATACTCTGAAGGAACCGAAAAGTATAAGGGCCTCTCCGACAAAACCGTTCAGGCCGGGCAGGCCTATCGAGGAAAGCGTGACTATAAGTAAGACCGCGGAAAAATAAGGCATTACTTTCGCCAGGCCGCCGTAATCGTCGATCATGCGGCTGTGGCGGCGTTCGTAAAGTATGCCTACAAGCAGGAAAAGCGCGCCGGTGGAAAGCCCGTGGTTTGCCAGCTGCAGCACCGCGCCGGATACCGCCGCCGGCTCAAAAGACATTATTCCCAGCATTACAAGGCCAAGGTGAGCCACCGAGGAATACGCCACCATTTTTTTCAGGTCCTTCTGGCTCCAGGCCACCAGCGACGCGTAAATTACGCCGAAAGCGCCCAGCGCGGCCAGCCAGGGCGCGAAGACCGCCGCCGCGGCCGGGAACAGCGGGACCGCCAGGCGCATATAGCCATAAATCCCCATCTTAAGCAGCACCCCGGCCAGCAGTACGCTGCCGGCCGTGGGGGCTTCAACATGCGCGTCGGGCAGCCAGGTGTGGAAGGGGAACAGCGGGACTTTGACCGCGAAGGCAAAGGCAAAGGCGGCAAACAGCCAGAACTGGGCACCCGCAGTAAGCGCCCCGCCGTAAAGGGCCGGCATGGAGAACGTCCATGTTCCGGCCTGGGCGTGGTGCGCCGCCGCCACCCATAAAATCGCCACCAGCATCAGTACCGAGCCCGCCATGGTGTAGATGAAAAATTTAAGCGCGGCGTAAACGCGCCGCGGGCCTCCCCAGATCCCGATAAGGAAATACATGGGGATAAGCATACCTTCCCAGAACAGGTAGAAAACGAAAAGGTCCAGCGCCGCGAAAACACCGAGCATTGCCGATTCCAGGAAGAGCAGGCAGATGTAATATGCGCGCTGCCCTTCCTTTATAGAGCTGAAGGAGGCCAGCACGGCGGCCGGCATAAGTAGCGCGGTAAGCATTATCAGCAGCAGGCTGATCCCGTCAACTCCCAGTGTATAATTTATGCCGTAAGCGGGCAGCCAGGGAAGGCTGAATTGGAACTGCATGGAACCTGCCGCGTCGAACTCCGCGTACAATTTAAGGGCAGCCAGCAGTGTGAGCAGTGTGGCCGCCAGCGCAAGTTTCCTGACCGCTTTGGTTCTGTGCTCCGGCACGGCCAGCAGCATGAGCCCTGCCAGGCCCGGCAGCAGCACTATCAAGGAAAGGGGATTGGTAAGTAGTTCCATCAGATTATCCAGTAGAGCATAACAGCTACTCCCAGGGTGAATATCAGGGCATAGTGGTCCAGCCTGCCGTTCTGTATCCTGCGCAGGCTGGAGGCGGCCTTATAGAAAGCCTGCGCCGTTCCGTTCACCATTACACCATCTATGAGGCCGGCGTCCAGCAGTTTGAACAGCAGCTTGCCGGAGATAAATTTGAGCGGCCTGACTGCCAGCAGGCCGTAAATTTCGTCCACATAGAATTTATTGAACGCCAGGGCGTGCGCGGGCGCCAGCGTAAGCTTGAGAAAAGCCGCCGGTCCCGGCAGAGTAAGCAGGAAAGCCGCCGCTATTCCCGAGAGACCCGCTCCCGTGGAAACGGCCATAAGGAGCGTCGCGTGAGGGTTAATCCCGGCGCCAACCCCCGCCGCGGGTTCAAGGAAAACCAGGAGGCTGTCTTTAAGCAGGAAGCCCCCGCCCAGCGCCAGAACGGCCAGCGCCGCCATAGGCAGGGTCATGCTGAGCGGGGATTCGTGCGCGTGCGAACTGCTGGTGCGGGGCTGGCGCAGGAAGGTGAGTATTACCAGACGGGTGGTATAGAAAGCCGTCAGGCCGGCGGTCAGGACGCCCGCCGCCCACACCCAGCGCCCGCCGTGCTCAAACACCTTCTCCAGTATAAGGTCCTTGGAGTAGAAGCCGGAAAGCCCCGGCACGCCGGAGATGGCCAGCCACCCGGCCGCCATCAGGAGGAAGGTGTGCGGCATATAGTTGCGCAAGCCGCCCATTTTGAACATGTCCTGTTCGCCCCGCATGCCGTGTATGACCGAGCCTGCGCCGAGGAACAGGAGGGCTTTAAAGAAAGCGTGCGTAGCCAGGTGGAATACCGACGCGGAGAACGCCCCCGCCCCGGCGGCCATGAACATGTACCCCAGCTGGCTTACGGTGGAGTACGCCAGTACTTTCTTTATGTCTTTTTGCAGCAGGGCTATAACGGCGGCGAAAAAGGCGGTGAAGCAGCCGGTAAGCAGCACCACTTCCAGGGCTTTAGGGGCCAGCTCATAGAGGAAGTGCAGGCGGGCCAGCATGTAGACGCCGGCGGTGACCATGGTGGCGGCGTGTATCAGGGCCGATACCGGAGTGGGGCCGGCCATGGCGTCGGGCAGCCACACATGCAGCGGGAACTGTGCGGATTTCCCGGTGGCGCCGAAGAACAGGAGCAGGCAGATCAGGGTGGGCGCCGCCATGCCCAGCGCCGTGGCGGAGGCCAGCAGCGGCGCGTTCTTTTCAAGCGAGGCAAAATCCATGGCCGGCGCCCCTGCCGCCGCAAGCAGTGAGAACAGCAGCATCAGGCCAAGCAGGAAACCGGCGTCGCCCACGCGGTTGGTTATAAAGGCTTTTTTGCCAGCGGAGGCCTTTTCCGGATCTTCGTACCAGAAGCCTATGAGCAGGTAGGAACATAAGCCCACCCCTTCCCAGCCCACGAACATCACCAGCGGGTTGTCGGCCAGCACCAGGACCAGCATGAAGAATACGAACAGATTAAGGTATGCAAAATAGCGGTTGCAGCCGGCGTCCCCCTTCATGTAGCCGGTGGAATAAATGTGTATGAGCAGGCTTACCCCGGTTATTATCAGCGCCATTACTGCGGACAAGGGGTCGAAGCGGAAGGCCGCGTCCACAAAAAAACTGCCGGCGGAGATCCAGGTGTAAAATGTGTCCCGCAGCAGGCGGTGGTCCGCGGGCAGGTTAAGCAGGTCGGAAAAAGAAAGCGCCGCAAACACTAACGAGACGAAAATAGCGGCCGAGCCGATGATTCCGCCGGCTTTCTCCCCTAAAAACTTTTTCCCGCCCAGGCCATTGGCGATAAAACCGGCCAGCGGGGGCAGGAGTATCCATTTCAGGAGCGGGTAGTAGTTGCCTTCCATGTCAGCCCTTCAGGTCCTTTATGTTCTCCGCTTCCAGCGTCTTGAAAGCCGAAGCCATCGCTATTATCAGCGCAAGCCCTACACCCGCTTCGGCGGCCGCTACGGCAAAAAGCATTAAAGCGTAGGCCTGTGATGCCGGCTGCGGGCCCAGCGCTACTATGGCTATGTTGGCCGCATTGAGCATCAGTTCCAGGAACATCAACATGCGCACCAGGCTGCCGCAGGTGAGGAAGCCCGCCGCCGCCAGGGCGAAAAGTGCGTAGCTTATGGCCGCCAGCGGATAGGCGTTCACGGGGCCGTCCTTTTTTTCAATGCCAGCGCCGCGGCGCCCACAATGGAAGCCAGTATTACCAGGCCCAGCAGCTCGAACTGGAAAATGAAACGGCCAAAAAGCTCCCGCGCAATGGCGAGCGTTCCGGTTTCCTCGAACCCGGCGCCGATAGTGAAAATCTTTAAACTTGCGGAGACCTTCAGCAATTCGGCGAGTATTACCACAGCGGCAGCGAGCCCCAGTACTCTCGCCATGCGCCCGGGGGCGGGCCGGTCCCTCCAGGCCTGAGGCGTAACGGTGACCGCCACTATGAAGAGGGTCATAATGGCGCCGGCATAAAGGATTACCTGGAGCGCGGCCAGCAGCTGGGCGCTGAGCGCCAGGTAGATACCGGCGGTGCTGAGCAGCGCCGCCAGCATGAGCATGGCCGCTTTTACCGGGTTGCGCTCGAACAGCATCAGCAGCGTAGCCAGGGCCGCAAGGGCGCTCAGGATATATATTGCCGCGGTCAATATCATTCATCCCCCCGCGCTGCAAGATATTCGTTGGCCAGCCTGTTGGCGGCCCCCTCCGTGGAGGGTTCGCCGGGCAGGTTGCCCAGCAGGGTTTCCTTGTTCAGCATAAGGTTTTCGCGCGCAGCCGCCGCTCCGGGGATATTCTGTGTGTCCATGGCTATGGCGTCCTCGGGGCAGGCCTCCACGCACATGCCGCACATTACGCAGCGCGCCAGGTCTATGTCGAAAACCGCGGGATATTTTTCCACAAAATTGTCAGTATATTCCGCGGCTTCGATATGTATGCACATCGCCGGGCAGGCGGTCTGGCAGAGGAAGCACGCCACGCACTTGGGCGATCCGTCGGCGCGGACTTTGAGGCGATGGCGCGTGCGCAGGCGGGCGTTGCCGGGCAGGGGGATCACATTTTCCGGGTACTGTACGGTTGGTATACCTTTGGGATTAAAAAGATTTACAAAGAAGTGGCGCATTGTTACGGAAAGGCCGCGGGCTATCTCCCAGAGGTAGATCCTTTCCAGCAGGTTCAGCGGCTTGTTGTGGACTTTTTTCACGCTTATCATAGTTTCCCTAAAGCAAGCATTACGGCGCCGGTCAATAAAATGTTCAGCAGGGCCAGCGGCAGCAGGGCTTTCCAGCACAGGCTCATAAGCTGGTCGAAACGAAAACGCGGCAGCGTCCAGCGCACCACCAGCAAAAACCAGGCGAAGAATACGGTCTTGGCGGAGAAAGCCGCCACCTGCATGGCGGACACCAGGTAATGGTTAAGGGACAGCGCTCCGCCGCCGGGGAATATGAAGCCTGTTTCATAAAGGTAAGGCACCTGCCAGCCGCCGAAGAACAGCGTGGCGGTGAGCATGGCGACCAGTACTATTTCCGCGAACTCGGCGAACATGAACGCCGCGAATCGCATTGAACTGTACTCCATGAAGTAGCCGATAATCTCGGATTCCCCCTCCACAAGGTCGAAGGGGCCGCGTTTGTTCTCGGCTATGGCCGCGGTCAAAAAAAGAATGAAGGCGAGCGGCTGGCAGACCACGCCCCAGGCGGGAACGCATCCGAACAGGAGGGCCCCCTGGGCGCGCACCATGTCCTGGAGCGCGGCCGAGCCGTATATCATCATAAGCCCTACAAGGGTCAGGCCCAGCACGACCTCGTATGAAACCATCTGCGCCGCGCCGCGCATTGCCCCCAGCAGGGCGAAATTATTCTTTGACGCCCAGCCGGCCAGGAAGGTGCCATAAATAGCCATCCCGGACAGCGCCAGCACAAAGAACAGGCCCAGCGGCAGGTCGGCTATCAGGAGGTCCAGTTTATAGCCGAATACCATCACGTAGTCGCCGAAAGGTATTACCGCGAAAAGCGCCAGCACCGGTACCAGCGCGAACAGCGGTGCCAGTGTGAACAGCAGCTTTTCCGCGCGGCCCGGCACAAAATCTTCCTTGAATATCATTTTTATTGCGTCGGCCGCGGGATGGAAAAGGCCGTTGAGCTTCAGGCCGAAGACAGCGGCGCGGTTGGGCCCTATTCTATCCTGCATCAGGGCGCTTACCTTGCGTTCAGCCAGGGTAAGCAGGCCCGTAAAGCCCATTATGGCGCCAAGGAACACCAGTGCCTTGGCCGCGGCAGCGCCGGCAAAGAGCAGTATGTCCATGTTCGCTTCAAAAAAGGCCGTCATTTAAATTCAGGGCCCTCCAGAGCGGCCGCCGCGGAGTCAAGGTGCAGTTCGGCGCCGCTGTACGAGGCCAGTTTGTTCACTACGGCCCACAGCGGTTTAATCCCGCGCGGCGGCTCCACCGCGGCCGCGGTCGAGCG
>MGVB01000041.1:4808-14201 GCA_001800275.1 Elusimicrobia bacterium RIFOXYA12_FULL_57_11 | reverse complement strand
ATAGGCGGGGTATTCACCCCGCTGGCCGCGGGTGAGGGGGTTTATTTCTCGGCTTTCCGGCGCGGGGACATGCACGTTTACCGGGCGGAGGCGGAAACATTGCTTTATGAGCCTGTAAAGCCGGCTGCCGCAACAGCGGCCGCGGAGCCCGGGGGAGAAGCGTTCTCCCTTTCCTCCGGTACTTTCCGGCCTTACCGCTTCAAAGCGTCCACCGATCTTTTCTTCCCGGCTTTCATGTTCTCTTCTCCGGGCGGGCTTTTCTGGATGAATTACTGGCAGGCCTCGGATATGCTGGGCAACCATAACCTGAACCTGTACCTGAATTATAATTCCGGTTCCGACTACCGGAGTTTCCAGGCAAGCTACTCATACGCCCGGTGGCGCATGCCGCTGCTGGTACAGGTGGCCGGGCTGGCGGCCAACGGCGTGAAGGCCTCGGGCGGCCTTGAGTACGATAAGCGCTATGGGCGGCAGTCCGTGGGGACCGCCTGGCCTTTTGACCGCCATAACCGCGTTGAAACGTTTGCGGTGGTGAAAAACGAGGCCAACGACTATAAGGAGCCCCAAATCAAACAGCGGCTGCATACCCGGTCGCTGCAGTCCTCGTACGTGCGCGACACGCTTAACGGGCTGTACCTTACCGCCAACCGCGGTTCCCGGACGGAACTGACCTGCCTGAAGGCCCTGGAAACGGCCGGCGGCAACATAAAGTACGACGTTTACATGTTCCGATACCTGAAATACTTCCCGCTCTCCAAGCGCGCCGCTTTCGTAAACCATTTTACAACGGGTCGCAGCGTGGGGCGCGACAGGCGCCTGTTCGGGTTCGGCGGGCTGGGCGGCGTGCGCGGCTTCATGTCTTCCGGGGCGCGTACGGAAAAGCCGGGTATCGTTCTTAATAATGCCGAGCTGCGCGTTCCCCTTTTCCGGGACCTGGATTATTATATGTGGTATATGTTCCCGGATTTTTACTTCAAGAGTATTTACGCCAAGCTGTTCGTGGATTCCGGCTACGGTTGGGACCGGGGGGGGGAGCTGGGGCATTTTGGCGCGTCACAGGTTAGCAATTCCGTGGGCGCAGGGGTGAACGTGCACACGTTCATACTGCAGGCTTTCCAGCTGGTGATAAGCTTCGATTACGCCGTGCGCACCTCTGACGGCGGTAAAATCTTCTACCTCTACCTGGGGCCGCTGTTCTAGCTTTGGAGCGGACGGGCCGATTATTTATTATGCTAAAATTCAGGAGTATGAACATGAAAAAAATATCACAGGTATTCACGGTGCTTATGCTGGTTCCGGCGTTGGCGCTTTTAGCGCAGACAGCCCCGAAAAAAAACGTGCCGCCCAAAAAAATTACTGCGGCGCAAAAAGCCGCCCCCGCGCCGGCGGCCGCCGCTAAACCTGCGGTAAAACCCGCCGCGAAACCCGCCGTCAAAACCGCGCCTAAACCCGCGGTCGCGGTTAAAACGGTTGACAAGTCTACCCAGGCGGCGCCGGCGCCCGCGGTTGAGCCTCCTGCGGCGGATCCCTTTGCGGAAGCGGTGGCCGGCCTTAAGGCCGAAGATCCCGTGGCGCGCCGGCAGGCGGCCACTTTCCTGGGGCAGAGCCGTGACCCTAAGGCCGCTCCCGTGCTTGTGGGCGCATTAACCGACGCTGCCGCCCCCGTGCGGCAGGCCGCGGTTGAGGGGCTGGGGCTGCTTACCTGGCGGGAAGCCGGCGCGCAGATCTCCGGGCTGCTTACGCAGGACCCCGACGAGGGTGTGCGCCAGCAGGCCGCCATTTCGCTTTCCTACTTGATGGACCCGCAATCCGGCCCCGCCCTGGTAAAAGCCCTTGGCGATGCTTCCCCGGCCGTGCGCTACGCCGCCACGCATACGCTGGGGGCGCTGAAGTATAAGCCCGCCGAGGGCGAGATAGCGGCTATGCTGCGCGGGACCAACATAAACGTGTTGCGCAGCGCCATTGCCGCCCTGGGCATGATACAGTCCGCCAAAGCGGCGCCGGCTATTATCGACATGCTGAAGCATCAGGACCAGTACGTGCGCATAGAAGCCGCGCGCGCCCTGGGCGAGATCCGGGACGCCTCCGCGGCCCCGGAGCTTAAAAACAACCTTGGCGCCGAGGCCAGCCCTACCCTGCGGGTGGAAGCCGCGCTCGCGCTGGCGAAGCTGGGTTTTAACGACGGGCTGCCGGTTGCCAGGGAATTTTTGGCGTCGCCCGAC
Organism: Elusimicrobia bacterium RIFOXYA12_FULL_57_11; assembly: GCA_001800275.1. Lineage (GTDB taxonomy): Bacteria > Elusimicrobiota > Elusimicrobia > Elusimicrobiales > UBA9959 > UBA9959. Next base: position 11,979 of record MGVB01000041.1, on the reverse strand, counting down.
CTGAGCCTTAAGAGCCAGGCCCTTAATGTTATAGTTACCGCCAAAGATGTGGACAGCCTTGCGCGTATAGAAGAGCTGTCCGCGGCTGACGCGAACCCTGTAAGCAAGGGGATGCTGGACTTCTCCCTGCAGCGCCTTAAGGATATACAGGCGGCCCAGAGCCGAAGTGAGGCGCTGGCGGAGCCGGCAAAATAATAATGTCTGATAAGCGGCGCCGTACAGGCCCTGACGGGCGGAAAACCGCTAAAGCTGCCGCAATTGGCGCGGTTAAGGCCGCTCCGATTGCCGGCGCGGCGGGGGGGAAGGTTTACACCGGCCGGATTTTCTGGGTTGCCGCTTTTGTTTTGATACTTACCGGCTATTTACTGCTGGGTAAGGCCGATCCGGGGGGGCAAAACGCCTGGGCCATAGTGTCTCCCGCGCTCCTGCTCGCCGGTTATCTGTTGTGTATTCCCGCAATAATCGCCACTTACCGCAATTAAGCTCCCAACCCGGTCTTGCCTGACTTTGAAGGCATTAGCGGGGCGGCCTTTTGCCGGTATTCCCGCTCATTGCGTCCTGTTGGCCTGAAGTCTAATTAAAATTTACGTCTATTGCGGCTGTGCCGGTGTTTTTCGCCCGGGCAGCCGGGCTTTTTCCCTACCATCTGGCAAACCCCTTACGGGTGTTTGTGGCTTTTGGGGTGTTTCATGGTATTTGAAAGTTGCCTGTTGTTTTGTCCGCCTCTTTTCCGGCCAGCCGCTATTCTCTGTTTGGCTGTATTTTCCTCTTCATTGGATTTTCGTGAAAGGGCCTGATTTCCGGCCTTCGCGGCTGGTTGCTTCTTTTACGGGCTTCATGGTATTTTTGAAATCCCCAAAAATCAGGCTGATCTTTGGGGCTGATTCCGCGTTTTCATGGCAAGCCAGGGGGTTGTTTCCTTGTATTTTGCGCGCGGTGCGGTTTAAGGGGGGATTTGAGGGGGCCTGGTCTCCCTGCCCGGCTTTACCGCGGCGGGCGCTTTTGCAGGTTTTTTTGAAACTGGCTGATTTTCAGAATCGTGCCCCGAGTCCCGTCAGGGCTCTTGATGGTATTTTTGAGAGGCCTGTTTTCCGGCTGATTTCCAGGATTTGATTTTTTGAATTCTTAAAAGTTGGCTGATTTTTTGGATTTTGAATATTAAAAATTATCAAGGCGCCTGTCTTGGGGCGGTTTTTGTTCTGCTAATGTGAAAAAACTATAAATGATATTAAGTATGTAAAAATAAGCGCTATAAAATAAGCGCTATTCATGTTTTATTGATTATGTTTGTTGTTTATGTTGCCTTGGCAAAGGGGGCATATATATTAACATAATATATATTATCGTAAGCAATATGCATTCACAAGGGGGAGTTTTTGCCTCCTGGCATTGCGGCAGGGCGCATGTTGCTTGTTATTTGTTTGGCCTGCCGCGGGCCTGGTTGCCTGGCGGTATGCTTGTTTGGGTGGTTTTGGGGCCGCTTTTGCCTGTTATTCTGCGCCGGTTTCTCCGCGCCGGCCTGTGCGGCACTTTCCGTGTGCTGTCTGCGGGTGATCAGCCTGCCAGTTTCCTGGCCTCCAGCCATGCCCGTTCCGCGCCGCGGTCGGTTACCTGGTAGGCACGGCTGCGCTTTGTTCCGGAGGCTGTCAGCAGCCCTTCTTTGTTGGCCTTGGCCAGCAGCCTGTCCAGCCTGCCTGGCGCGTAGCCGGAGCTCTTTATGGCCTTTGCCAGCGCCATGGCGCTGATCTCCTGGGTATTGTTGAGATACTTGCCTGCCGCCAGCAGTATCAGGGCCGCCGCGTCGGCCTTGAGCTCTGGGTGTTTTGTCTTCAGGCGCAGGCCGGCCCTTGTGTTTTCGGTTATGGTTGCCCACTGCGCCTGCTCTCTGGCCGGGAGCTGCGGCGCTTGCGCTGGTTGCCCCAGGCTGCTTAGGAAAGAGTTCTTTTCGCTCAATATAAGCTCCGCCGGGCCTTCCGCCTCGAACTCCGCCCCTGAGGGGTGTTTTATGCGCAGCTTGAAATTTGTCATATGGCACAATAATAGCCTATATTTGGTTATATGTCAATATATGTCTTTATATGCCAATTTAATGCCAACACCGTGTTGATAACTTGTGGATAAGTCACTGTGAATGTGATGGAATCCGGGCGGCGGGAGCCAGGGTTGGGCTTGGCTGGTGCGAAAATAAGGCGTTTTTTAGGCGCGGGAAGGGGGAAAAAGCTGTCTTGTCTGCGGGGTTTTGGGGTTGTTTCTCCCCCCTCCCGGGCCGTTTTGGGCCGCGCGGGGGACGCCAGCCGCCGGCTGTGTCCTGCGTGTTATGGTTAGAATTTGGCTGAAACAGCCCCGTAGAAGAGCTTTGCCTGCTGGCTGTCGGTATACAGGCCCAATGGCGTAAAAACGGCGTAGACGGCCGTTAAGCGCAGGCTTTCCCCCAGCGGGTAGGTGGCTTTAAGGTCCCATTCGCTGGCTACCTGCAGCGAGCCGCCGCTGGCATTGCTGGTGGCGCGAAATTTGTAGATGTCGGCCGACAGCAGCAGTTTGCCGTAGGTAAGGTCGGCGCCTATGGCTATAATGTTCAGGCCGGACACCCCGTCGGGCAGGCCGTTGGCCGTGGGCGAGGTTTTTATAATGTCGTAGAGGCTGGCCCCGGCTATGGCGCCGTAGCCGCTGCGCTCTATGCCGTTGTGCTTTTTGCCGAAAGCCGGGAAGAAGGCTTTGTCCATGGCGGGGTCCGTGCCCGGGTTGCCTGACGACCTGCCATACCCCAGCCGCACCTTGGACCGGCCGAAAAAGCCGATATTCTGGGCCCAGGAGCCGTTCATCATGAAGGCGTGGGCTTTGTAGTCGGCGCTCCCCCCCGCCGTTTTGTCGGCCGTTCCGCGCTGTATCACGGTCTCCCCGTCGAAGCCGAACTGCTTGTGCGTAAGCATATAGCGCAGGCCGGTGAATTTCTTGGTTTTTGACGCTATGTTGAAATTGGCCAGGTCGTTGCCGGCGCCCGTGTCCTGCTGCCAGAAGTGATAAAGCTCCCAGCGGCCCTCGCGGCCGGGGTAGAAAACCGCGCCGCCGTAGATCTGGGTGTAGGTGAAATTATTGGAGGGCCGGAAGAAGAAGAGGTCCGTCTTGATGCCGCGGTAGACGTTGTCTATCTCTACGCGCCCGCCGGGCAGGCCCAGGTTGTCGCTGGCCAGCGTTATGCCCTGGCCCAGGGTGAAGTTCTGCCTGCCGAAGGTTGCGGTGACGTTCGGCTTTAGAAATTTGTGGATCTTTACGTACGCTTCGCGTATATACGGGGTGCCGTTGCTGTGCGGCAGGCGGTTTGCGGCGTCGGCAAATTGGGGTGCGGTTGCGGTATTTGAGGAGGTGCCGGCGCCTACGCTCTGCAGCACTATGCCCACTTCCATAATGGAGTCTGGGGTCTTTTCCAGGCGGATGTCCTTTATAACAAAGCCCAGGGTGGCGTTTTCGGTGTACAGGGCCTGGGAATTGCGCTCGTTATTGTATACCAGGTGGCCGTAGTTGGCTGCCTTTATGGCTACGTCGGCGGAAAGGTCCAGCTTGGTGGCGTGGCCGCGGGGGATTAAAAAATGCGGCAGGCAGAGAGCCAAAATTAGGGTTAGCGCGCGGCGTTTCATGCGGAGTAAATTATAACAAAAAAAATTACCCTATATGGCCGGGCAAATAAAAACCCCGGGGTTTTAAGGCCCCGGGGTTTCCATTAATTAACCTTTTGTTAATTAGAACTTCACTGTGAGCGCCGCGCCCAGAGTGGTGATGTTGTCGTCGCTCTTAAAGGCGCCAATAGCATCGGTGTAGTCTTTTTCGGGCATGAACATGGCATAGTACGCCTTCAGTCCCACGTTCTCGCTGTGCTGCCAGTTGGCGCACAGGTCAAGCTCGTTGCCGTATCTGTCGTAGGTCAGGCCGGTGTCTTCGGTGACGGCAAAGTTATACAGCTTGCCGGTGAGGGTAAGCTTTTCCACTTTGGCCGGGGTCCAGTTGGCGCCCAGGTTCCAGGTGGTGGCATTGCCGAGGCCCGTGTTGTTGAGCTGGGCTCCCCAGATGATGCCGGGGCGGTAGTCAGTGTTGACGGAAGTGAACCTCTCATCTTTCGTGGCGCTGGCTTTGTCCCCGGAGCCGCGGGCCATTTCGCCCATGAAGCTCCATTTGCCCATGAGGTCAAGGTCATACTTCACATTGGCCAGGATGGCGCTGCCGGTGTAGTTGACGTCCGCGCCTTTGTAGCCGTAGTTCTTGGCCAGTTCGGCGTAGTAGTCAAAGCCCATGAATTTGCCCATGGCTTTCACACCCACGACATCTTTGGTGAAGTCTGAGGTGCCTGCCTTGTAGTCTTTGGCTTCGTATATGTAAGCGCCGATTTTAACCTCGTCCATGAGGTCATACTTGGCGGATACGCCCACCAGGTCGGTGTCTAGGTCAGGCTGATTGCCGACGCCGTTGTTGAACTTGGCCATAACAGCGTGCATGTCCAGCTTGCCGGTTTTGTACCAGCCGGTGTAGCCTTCCAGGCCGGTTACGCTGAGGTTGTTGGCGGTGGCGTACACGGTATGTACGCTCCGGGGACCGTAATACACAATAAGGTCGCCCTCATTGCCGTAGTACTGGCGGCCTATTTTGTGGTCAAAGCCCAAAACGCCTTTCAGGTTCAGGTAGCTCTGCTCAAAGTCGAAGCTGTCCATGGCCGTATTGACCGCTGATTCGCCGTTGGCGGAATCACCATACTGGTCCTGGCACCTTACGGCCGATATCACGGCATTGACATCTTCGTTGAGGTCGAAACCCGCGTTTATCTGCACCCGGGCGTTGACATCGCTGGTTTTATCCTTAAGGTCCGAGTGTGTGTCACTCAGGTTGTTGGTAGAGAACCCGTTTATCTCTATTTTACCATCGTACTTGAAGTTCTTGAGCAGTTCGGCGCTGGCAATGTTGCCAGTGAGCGCGACCAGCGCAAGTATCGCTATTACTTTTTTCATTCAGTTTTACTCCTCCTGTTTTGTCGTAAGCCCCCGTTTCCGGGGCCTTTGCTCTCCCCTTCGGAAGTGTTTTAATTCTTCCTCCGGGCAGGGCCCGTGCCCCTTACGGGGCCTACGGCCTTTCGGGAGAAGCGCCTTTTAAATCGGCGCTCCGCGCCCCCCTTATTCACCCCGGGGTTTAGCGAGCTCCCCGCTTGGCTGCCGGGGGTCTCCTCTACAGAGCAAGGTTATTATTACAAAAACATAAAACCATGTCAACACCCTTATTATATATAGGAGGCATATGGCAAGAAGCCCGGCTATAAGCCGGGCTTCTTGCCATATGCCGGGGGTTGTTTTATTTCTTTACGGGGGCTTTCTGCTCGCCGGCCGTCAGGCGTGCCTTGGCCTGCGTGGCCCAGGAGGTGTCGGGGTAAAGCAGGACAATTTTTTCGTAAGTGGTTTTTGCCAGGTCTTTTGCGCCGGCCAGGTCCTGCGTGTAGCCCAGCGCGTAGTGGGCTTCCGGGGCCATAAAATGTTCCGGGTGTTTTGCCAGCATGTCGGCATACTGCGCCTGCGCCCCGGCCAGGTCCCCTTGAGCCTCTTTGCATTTGCCCAGGTTATACAGCGCGAACGGCGCCAGGTTTGCGGGGCCGGCGGTCAGCTTGGCGTACTGGCCGGCGGCTTCAGCAAATTTTCCGTCTTCAAACAGCAGGTCGCCTTTGGTAAGCGTGGCGTACGGCGCGGCGGTGGTTTTGGCGTAGGTGGTTTCCACATCGGTCAGCATGGTCTGGGCTTGCGGTGCATTGCCGCCGTAGCCGGTCTGCTGGGCTATAAAAAGGTTCTTCCAGGCGGTTTCGCGCAGGTCCCGGTAATGTATATAGAAGTATATTCCGAAAATCCCCACGGCCAGTATTATCACCACCAGGCCTATTACAGTTTCACGGTTGCGTTTGATCCAGCCCAGGGCCAGGTCGGTTTTTGTGGGGGCGTCGGTCTTGCCGCTGTCTATCCAGGTTGCGTTGGGCATAGTGTGTTGCTCCTAAGTATTATCCTTGCTTAAAACTGGTGCCCCCTAGAGGAATCGAACCTCTATTTGGAGTTTAGGAAACTCTCGTCCTATCCGTTGAACGAAGGGGGCCACTGTCGCGCCCGGAGCATTCGCATGCTCCGGGTTGATACCGCTCCTAACTAATACTTTATAAGGGACTGGATTTCGCGGCCGGGCAGTTTGGCGCGGCCTTTAAGGAACTCCAGCTCTATCAGCATGGCAATGCCGGCTACGGCGCCGCCTGCCTTTTCGGCCAGTTCGCACACGGCGGCCGCGGTGCCGCCGGTGGCCAGCACATCGTCTATTATAAGCACCTTATCCCCGGCCTTCACGGCGTCTATGTGCATTTCAAGCGTGTCGGTGCCGTATTCCAGGGCGTAGGAGGCCGAGACGGTTTTGTAGGGCAGTTTGCCTTTCTTGCGCACCGGCACCAGGCCGGCGCCCAGCGCTATGGCCAGCGGGCCGGCAAACAGAAAGCCCCGGGCCTCTATGCCCAGCACTTTGGTTATGCCGCAGCCGCGGAAATGATTAGAGAAATGGTTTATCGTTTCCGTGAAGGCGGTGTGGTCGGCCAGCAAGGGGGTGATATCTTTGAAGATTATCCCCTTTTTAGGGAAATCCGGCACGTCGCGGATTATGGCTTTAAGGTTTGCTGCCAGCTTTTCGGTATCGTGTGTCATGCTTTGCCCCGTTTTACATTTTTGGCCTTAACCTGCACGCGCGGCGCGTACGGCTTGGTGGGAATGGCGTCGCCCAGGATATCGGTCTTTACTTTAGGCTGCTGCCAGCCGGGCTGCAGGTTGGCGTGGTCGGGCCGGCGGCCCAGTTCTATAAGGCCCATCTTGGCCGCCACGCGGCGCAGCCGCAGCAGGGCGCGCTCTTCTATCTGGCGCACGCGTTCGCGCGACAGGTCCAGCTTCTTGCCGATGTCGTTTAAAGTCATCGGGGTCTGCCCGGTAAGGCCGTAGCGGAACTCCACTATCATGCGTTCCCTGTCGCCTATCTCCACCAGTGCGTCTTTCAGTTCGTCGTGCAGGCGCAGTATGGAGATAAGGTTGTCGGGGCTGGAGGCCGCGGTATCTTTAAGCGTGTCGCCCACGGTGTCGTCCATTTCGCCGCCGGAAGACAGCGGGGTCTCTATGGAGGA
>MGVB01000041.1:0-4737 GCA_001800275.1 Elusimicrobia bacterium RIFOXYA12_FULL_57_11 | reverse complement strand
CCATTTCGGCCATCGTTGGATCGCGGCCCAGTTTGCCGTGCATGGCGTCCCACTGCTTCAGCCATTTGCGCAGCGCGGTCCACGCGTGCGGCGGTATGCGGATGGTCTTGGAGTTTTCCTCCACGGAGCGGCGCACGTGCTGTTCCACCCAGTAGGAAGCGTAGGTGGAAAAGCGAAAGCCTTTCTTCGGGTCGAATTTATCTATGGCGTGCAGCAGGCCCAGGTTGCCCTCTTCCACCAGGTCCATAAGGTCGGCGCCGGCGTACAGGAAACGTTTGGCTATGGGGATAACCAGTTTCAGGTTCAGCTCCATTATGCGCTCTTTGGCGCGGCGGTCGCCGCGCTTCACGCGCTTCCACAGCTCGTGGGATTCTTCCCGGGAGATTTTGTGGTCTATCTGGCTTATCTTGCGGATGTACTGGTTGGTGGAATCTATATTGATGGCGCTGAGCTTTTCCTTGGGAATAACCTCGACGCTTTTTTCTTCTTTTGCCGGCTCTTCTTTTTCCTGCTCTTCGTGTTCTTTTTCGTCTGCCATTTGTCCTCTCGCGCTTCGGATTTTACTGCCGGTTTTCCGACGGCTTTATCTGAAATTCTTTTTCCGCGGCCTCGCTGTCCAGCATTTCCTGCGTTTCTGCGCCGTTCACCGCGGCCCAGGCGTGCCCGGTCCGGAGTTCTTTAAGGAAGCTGTCCAGCGCCGGTACCGGTCCCTGCGCTTCCCCCTCTACCGCGCTGTCGGCGGTATTGCGCACCCAGCCGCATACTTTATGCCTGAGCGCCGTTTCTTTTACGAACCAGCGGTAGCCTATTCCCTGTACTTTGCCTGTTATCCTGAAACTTAAACGCATAAATATTATCGGCGCTTTGCGCGCTTTGCGGGCACCTGTAAATAATACTAAAAAGGGTATATGGAAACAAGCGGGTGTTGACAGGGCAATAAGCGCTAAAGAAGCCGGGGTGGAGGGCGGCGGCGTAAGGGATTTTAGTTGTAAGGAAGGAGGAGTAAGAATCGGGGCGGTGAGATTTGAACTCACGATCTCTCGCACCCGAAGCGAGCGCTCTACCAGCTGAGCCACGCCCCGATTTCTTTTACCGCGCTGCCTGTAAATGATAGCAAATCTTTCGGGCCGGAGAAAGCGGCCCTCCCGGCCCCGCGCTAGCTGTTAAGCGGGTTTTCCACGCGGCCCATAAAAAGCAGCAGCCCGGTCTTTGTGTCCTCTATAAAGAAGATAAAAGGCCTGTCCGCGCGGAAGACCGCCTGGTCGAAGGGCATGGATTTCAGGCCCATGGCCACCCCGGTGGCGGCGGCGGCTTCGGTACCTTCTTCGTTAACTTCCACAAACGCCTTGTGCACGGCTTTCTGTATGTAAAGCTTCTTGGTGCCGTCCATGCCGGAAAAATTAGCCGCGTCGGTGAACGCTTCCGGCATGCCCAGCGCGGCCAGGTAACCGGCCAGGTTAAAGGAAGAGCTGAAGGTGAACCTGGGCAGGAACACTTTAACCGGCTGCCTGGCGAGGGTCTGGCGCAGCGAGTCAAGCTTTTCGGCGGTAAGATCTTTTTCAAGTTCCGCGAAGGTCTTTTGATCCTGCGGCAGTACGGCCAGCAGCGCCAGGCTTCCGCCTTTATAAGGAAGGCGCAGCAGTTGTAAGCCGGGGGCTTCCCCGTATTCCAGTTCCCCGGTCTTTGCCAGCGTCATAAGCGGAGTTTTTATCTTGTCCCCCGAGTTAAGGGTGAAGTCCGCGTCGAAGGTGCGGGCTTTAGCGAACGCGGTTTCCCATTTGCCCTTGAAGTAGACCGCGTTTATAAGCACAAGGCGCGTAAGGGCGTTCAGGGAGTCCTGCGGGAACAGGTCTTTTATTTTCCCTTTTGTTTTTTTCTCGGTCCAGGCGTTCAGCGTTTTGCGGGCGCCTTCGGCGTCTGTTTTAAAATCCGCGGCGCGCGCTTCGGCGCCGTAGTTAGCGTTTAAAACCTTGATGTAGGCGGGCAGGAACGCGTAGTCCTGCTGCGCCCAGAAAGAGTTGGCCTGCGCGAACTCCGCGCCTTTGGCGGCGGCCGCCAGCGTCTGCGTCAGCGCTCCGAAAGCCGCGCGCCCGGCGGCTTTGTCCTTTTCGAAGCCGAAGACTTTTTCTATTTCAGCGGCGGTATTCCCGTTGGCCCCCTGGTGCGTCATGGCGAAGGCCGTGTTTATGCTGTAGGGCGAAAAGAAGAGGTTGCCGGGGGTTTGCGCGGCCCTGGCGTAAAAGCTGAAAGCTATGCGGTTGGCGTTATTGGGGGCGGCGGGGCGGGGCGCCGCGGCCTGGCCGGCCAGGGCGTTTAACGGCATGGCCGCTAAAATAGTTAAAAGCGTTAAAAGTTTTTTGGAGCTCATTTTTTTGTCCTTTGCTGAAAAGTTCCTGTACGGGTATTTTATAATAAAAAACCGGCCTTTCGGCCGGTCCGTATTGCTTTATCGGGGTGGCGGGAATCGGACCCGCAGTCTCTCGCACCCCAAGCGAGCGCTCTACCATTGAGCCACACCCCGTTAACGCAAAGTTGCAACACTAATATTGTAGCAAAACAGGGCTTGCCGCGAAATAGCCTGTTATAATTCCTTTAACAGCTGGCGCAGGTCTTTTCTTATTTCTTCCAGGAGCCCCGTCTTGCTGGCGGCGGCTGCCGGCGCCGCCGGGGTGGTTTTCTTCTGCCGCTTTTTTGCGCTTAGCGCTTTGCGCGCCCCTTCCAGCGAATACCCTTTAACGAATACCAGGTCTTTTATTTCCAGCAGCGTTTCAATATCTGTTTGCGTGTAGCGGCGGTGGCCGCTTGAAAGGCGCAGCGGCCGCAAAAGGCGGAATTTTATTTCCCAGTAGCGCATGGTGTATTCCGGCACCTGCGCCCTGCGGGACGCTTCCCGCATTGTAAAGTAATTTCTCTCGGCCATCGTTTTGTCCGGTCCCCGGTCCCGCTAAATTCCGATGGTCAGTTTTTTGGACGGTTTGAAGCGTATGCTTTTGCGCGGGCCCACCATCACGCGCTGGTTGGTTTTGGGGTTGCGCATCTGGCGGGGCATGCGGTCTTTAACCTTGAAGGTGCCGAAGTTGGAGATCACCACTTTGTGGTTCTCGCGCAGCGCCTCCGACATTATTTCGAACGTTTTGCAGATCGCCATCTTGGCGTCTTTTTCCGTGGTAAGGTGTTTTGTCAGTTCCCGTATAAGGTCAAGCCTGTTCATCTTCCTGTTCCCCCTCCTGAGTGTCGTCCTCTTCGTAATTGCGTCCGTCCGGCCCGTCGGAAGGCTTGCTTTTGCCGTCCAGCAGGGAGCCTATTATATCGTTGGGCTTGAGGTTTTTCAGGTCATGCTTGAATTTTGCCACTTCATCTTCCGTTATGGGTTTGGAAAGGACCTGCGTTTTGCCGAACACGCGCTCGCTGATATAGATGGGGCAGCCGAACCTTACCGCCATGGCCACCGCGTCCGAAGGCCGGGAGTCTACGGCGCGGGGGTTGCCGCCGTCGGGGTCGGTTATGCGCAGGTTGGAATAGTAGGTGTTCTCTACGATGTCCGTTATTGTAACCCCTGTGATTTTAAGCCCCAGCGTCTTTATTACCGAGAATAGCAGATCGTGCGTCATGGGCCGCGGCGAGGGATAGCCGGAAAGCCGTATGGCTATGGCCTGGGCTTCCATGGGGCCTATCCAGATGGGCAGTATGCGCGTGCCTTCGGTCTCGTCCAGGAAGATTATGGACTCGGTAAGGCTGGTGGCTATGGAGTAGATGCGCACCTCTACGTTCTTTTCGGCGGTGTTTTCTTTTGTCATTATGAAAGCCTTATGCTGCTTTGCCGCCGCCGGCCGCGGCGTCTTTACGGTGGTGAAAGGGAAGCTCCTTGCCTTTTAAGATGCGGCGTATGTTGGCTATGTGCGTGTAGAACAGCAGCGCGCATACGGCCAGCGCCAGCAGCGTGAACGGGCGCTGGTGCTTGTCGGTAAGCAGCAGGCACAAGAGCGGCAGCGCCACGGCGGCGGACATGGACCCCACGGAAATATGCTTGGTAATGGCCACCGCAACCGCGAAAACCGCGAAAGCCGCCGCGGTAGGCACGGGCAGCAGCGCCATAAAAACCCCCGCCGCGGTGGCTACGCCCTTGCCGCCGTGGAAGCTAAGGAAGACGGTCCAGATATGCCCGGCTATGGCAAGGGCCCCCGCCGTTACCGGTATCCACCAATGGCCTTTGCTGAAATTGCCGGAGCCCTGCATGTAAAAAAAGTGCATGGCTACCATGGCGGGCGCAAAGCCCTTAAGGAAATCCACGGCAAAAGTGATGATGCCGGGCAGCTTGCCCAGGGTGCGGTATACGTTGGCCGTGCCCGGGTTTCCCGAGCCGTGCTGGCGTATGTCTATTCCTTTAAGGCGGCCTATTATGTAGCCGGTGGGTATTCCCCCCAGCAGGTAACTGGCAGTAAAAAGGATGCCTACTTTAAGGTTGGTCATCTATTTTAGATTATATAAAAAAGCGGGCGGCCGCTTTCTTTTTAAGCCGGGCGTAGTTTTCCGGAGTAGCCTTAAACCGTACCGTGGCCCCTTTGGGGCCGTAGGCTACTTCGCTTACCATGCAGCAGGCGTAAATTTCGCGCAGCAGGTCTTTGGACCCTGCGGGGACCAGCAGTTCCTGCTCTTTCCACTTAATGGACAGGGCGCTTTCGGCGGCGGCCAGCAGGGCGCCCACGCCCGCGCCGGTGCGGGCCGAAACGAACACCG
>MGVB01000040.1:1544-15453 GCA_001800275.1 Elusimicrobia bacterium RIFOXYA12_FULL_57_11 | reverse complement strand
AAACCGCTTCTTTCTGCCCGCGACGTCGCTTTTTCAGCCCTTAAAGATTTTAAAACACCTTTCTGCCGGCGGCACAGAGGTTTAAATAAATGAAAATACTTCTTACTGGCGGTTCCGGGATGGTAGGGAAAAATATCCTCGAGCATTCCGCCGCGGCAGTACATGAATTCCTGGCGCCGGACATTCAGGAACTGGACCTTCTTTCTTTTGCGGCCGTTAAGTCTTATCTTGACAAGATGAAGCCCGACTTTATTGTGCATGCCGCCGGCCGCGTTGGCGGAATACAGGCCAATATGGCCAACCCGGTGGCGTTCCTGCTTGAAAACCTGGACATGGGGCGTAACCTGGTATGGGCGGCCAGGCAATGCGGCATTAAGAAACTTATAAATCTGGGCAGCTCCTGCATGTACCCGCGTAATGCCCAAAACCCGCTTAAAGAAGAGATGGTGCTGCAGGGCGAGCTGGAGCCCACCAACGAGGGCTACGCTCTCGCAAAAACCGTGATTTCAAGGCTTGCCTCTTACATTTCCAAAGAAACCCCGGAATTCCGTTACAAGACGCTTATCCCTTGTAATCTGTATGGCCGCTGGGACAAATTCGCCCCGGAGCATTCCCATATGATACCGGCCGTGATACGTAAAGTCCACCTGGCAAAGCTTAACGGCGACAAGACGGTAGAAATATGGGGAGACGGCACTGCCAGGCGCGAATTCATGTATGCCGGGGATGTCGCGGACTGTATACACCGCTGCATAAAAGAATTTGATACGCTGCCGGGGCTTATGAACGTAGGGATAGGAGAGGACCACTCCATCAACGATTATTACAAGGCCGTGGCCGCCGTTGCGGGCTATACAGGCGCTTTTACCCATAACCTTACGAAGCCTGCCGGCATGGCCAGGAAGCTGGTGGATATTTCGCGCATGACCGTCTGGGGCTGGAAACCCGCCATCCCGCTAAAAGACGGCATAGCCGCCGCGTATGAGTTTTTTAAAGCCAGCTATGGAGACAAAAAATGATTCCCCTGATGAAGAATACGTTCCTCAATGAATACGAAACGAAAAAAGAACTGGTGGATTTTATTCTCAAGGCCAAGATTCTCAGTATGGGGGAAAAATGTCTGGAATTCGAAAAGGCTTTTGCCAAAACGCAGGGCCGCAGGCACTGCATACTTTTTAACAGCGGCGGCAGCGCCAACCTGGCCCTGCTGCAGGCGCTTAAGAACCTGGGCCGGCTGAAGGACGGGGATAGCGTAGGCTTTTCAGCCCTTACCTGGTCCACTAATGTCATGCCTATCCTGCAGCTGGGCATGAAAGCCGTGCCTGTGGACTGCGAAGCGCAGACGCTTAACTGCATGGCGGTCAACCTGGCCGAAACCCTTAAGACGGTAAAGCTGGACGCGTTTTTTATTACCAACGCGCTGGGTTTTGCCGGTGACCTGGGGGAGATACGTAAAATATGCGCCGGCAACGGGGTGCTGCTGATAGAGGATAACTGCGAGTCCCTGTGCACGGCCCTGCCCGGCGGCAGAACCGGTAATTTCGGCCTGGCCTCCACATTTTCGTTCTTTGTGGCGCACCACATGTCCACTATAGAGGGCGGCTGCGCCTGCACCGACGATGACGAACTTGACGAAATGCTGCGCATAACGCGCGCCAACGGCTGGGACCGCAACCTGAATTTTGCGGCGCAGCGCCGCCTGCGCGAGAAGCACGGAGTGAAGAGCGAATTCGAGGCTAAATATACTTTCTACGATTTGGGCTTCAACCTGCGCCCCACCGAAATTACCGGCTTCCTGGGGCTTACGCAACTGAAATATCTTGAGGCTAATTGTGATGTCCGCCAGAAGAATTACCTGGCGCTTGAGGAGGAGGTCAGCAACAACCCGGATCTGCTGCCCGTAAAGCGCGGGCATCTTTCCTTCCTGTCCAACTTCGCTTTCCCGGTTATCTGTAAAACCAGGGAGCTGCGTGGGAAGTATATAGAGCATTTCTCAGGGGCCGGTGTGGAAATACGCCCAATCATAGCCGGCAACATGCAGCGCCAGCCTTTTTTTGCCAAGTACGTCAAAGGGGACTGGCAACTGAAAGGCGCCCAGTTCCTGCACGAGTGCGCCTTCTACTTCGGCAATTACCCGGAACTGACAGACGCCGACCTGGATATGCTCAAGAGCTGTCTGAGGAAGTACTGATCGGGCGGCGCCGGATCTGGATAAAAAATTAAATTTGCTATTATTAATATTGCGAAATAAAGTTAGTACCCGTAGTTACTATTCCAGATAAACGAGCTATATAAAGATGACATCTCTTATCAATAAACGCGTTATGCTCACCGGCGGGGCGGGCTTCTTAGGCTCTTTTGTGGCCGAAAAGCTGAAAGCCAGGGGTTGCAAGAACATTTTCATTCCAAAGGAACAGGAGTTCGACCTGGTAGACGCCGCCGCGATCAAACTGGCTTTTCTTGAGTCAAAACCGCACATCGTTATACACTTGGCCGCTAAGGTGGGGGGGATAGGCGCAAATAGGGAAAATCCTGGCAAGTTTTTTTACGATAACCTGATGATGGGTGTGCAAATGATGGAGCAGGCACGACTGTCTGGCGTGGAGAAATTTGTGGCATTGGGAACCATCTGCGCGTATCCCAAATTCGCGCCGGTGCCGTTCAAGGAATCGGATCTCTGGAACGGTTACCCCGAGGAGACTAACGCGCCGTACGGCTTGGCCAAGAAAATGATGCTGGTGCAAGGCCAGGCGTACCGCCAACAGTATGGCTTTAACTCCATCTTCCTGCTGCCGGTCAACCTGTACGGGCCCCGCGATAATTTTAGTCCAGGGTCATCCCATGTAATCCCCGCTCTTATAAAAAAATGCGTTGAAGCCGTTAAGACTGGCGCTGCCGAGGTAACTGTCTGGGGCACAGGTAAGGCTACACGAGAGTTCCTGTATGTGGAAGATTGCGCCGAGGCGATAGTATTAGCTGCGGAAAAATACGAATCCTCAGATCCTGTAAATATCGGGGCGGGCTTCGAAATATCCATAAAAGACCTGTCTGAGCTAATCGCCAGGCTGTGCGGCTTTACCGGGAAATTGGTCTGGGACGCCTCTAAGCCCGACGGTCAGCCCCGTCGAATGCTCGACACATCCAAGGCGCTGAAAGCGTTTGGGTTTAAGGCCGTTACGGATTTTGAGACTGGTCTGAAAAAGGCGATAGAGTGGTATAAGTCCGGATGTTGACAGTTGTCTGAATTTACCCCCGCGGACTTTCTCCCGCCAGGAACTGCTGGAAGTCCGAAGAGTTAGGCGGGCCGCGGCGCGAATATGGAAATAAATAAGAAGCGGAGCGTGAAAATACTGGCGGTCCTGATGGAATGGGACTATTGTGATCCCAAGCGGGGCCCATCCCTCGACCAAGAGTATTTTTACAAGAATCTTTTGAAACTGGCGGACATGGTAGAGCCCTTCTGGTACGATCCCTACATAAAAGATCTTCCTAGGCTTCAGGAATTGCTGCTTAACAAGGCGAAAGAATATAAGCCCGATTTGATATTCTTTGTGCCGTATCTCGATCAGTTCCGCACTGCTACCCTTGATGTTCTTAAGGCGCAGTATTCCACAATAGCCTGGTTCGGCGACGATACCTGGCGTTTTGACAGTTACTCTTCAAAACTGGCGCCTCATTTTACTTACGCCGCTACCACAGATGTTTTTAGCATTTCCAGGTACAAGAAACTGGGGATTACTCCCCTAGTCACACAGTGGGCGGCGCAGCCGGGTAGTGAGGAGCCCGGCCCGGTGCCGGCTGCAGTTTATGACCATGAAGTTTCCTTTGTCGGCGGGTACAGCAGTTCCCGCGCGTGGTATATTGAACAACTGGCAAAGCACGGTATAAAAGTAAGTTGCTTTGGCGCCGGTTGGCCGGCGGGCAAGGTTTCTTTTGAGGAGATGTTCCGTATCTTTTACCGGACAAGGATAAATTTGAACCTTTCCAACAGCATTAGCAGCGATATACGGTTTATAGTGACCAGTCTGCGTTCCATCGTTAACTACCTGCGTTCACCTAAAAGGGCGGAACAGATAAAGGCCAGAAATTTTGAGATTCCTTTGGCCGGGGGCTTCCAATTAACCAATTACGTGGCCGGGCTGGAGAAATATTTGAAAATAGGGGAAGAAGTGGCGGTATTTTCATCTCCGGAAGAATGCGCGCAGCAGATAAGGTATTACCTGGAAAACGAAGAAGAACGGGCCAGGGCGGCTCTCATGGGTTATAAGAGGACAGCGGCCGAACATACGTACCTGGTGCGGCTGGAGCGGATATTGACGGAGATATTGGGTTAGCGGCGCAACGACGCGAATGAAAATACTACTGGCAACACTTTCTATTGAACCGGAAAGCCGGAATGAAAACAACAGGAACGCGGCCTATTCGCTGGGGCTGGGTTATCTGCATACTGTGCTTGAAGCCGCCGGGCATAATGTTAAAACACTTTTTCTTAATAACGTGGACTACTCCGCGTCCGATGCCGCGTTTTTCTCCGCTGTAAAAGAAATGCGCCCGCAGGCGGTTGGTTTCCAGGTCTTCAGCATGAACAGGGTGGCGACTTTTGCCGTCATACAGAAACTGCACGACGCTGATCCTGAAATCCGCATAATTATAGGCGGTGTGCACACGTCGATGATGTATGAACAGATACTGAAACGGTTCCCGTACGCCGTGGCGGTAATAGGTGAGGGGGAACATACCCTGACGGAGCTGGTAGCGGCCCTTGCGGGCGGCAGGACGCTGGAAAACGTTAATGGCTTGGCTTATTTTCAGCAGGGTCAAGTGAAACTTACCCCGGAAAGAGAGTTAATAGCGGACCTGGACGGTCTGCCCGAGCCCAGACATGAGATTTTCTTCGACAGTGAACCTGCCCGCAGCGTGGGGCATATAATCTCGTCGCGCGGCTGCCCATTTGACTGCACTTTCTGCTGCCTTAAGGTTATAAGCAAGAGGCGCTTCAGGGCCCGGAGTCCTGAAAGAGTTGCAGCGGAGATTAAAGGCTTAAAAAACAGGTACCCGCGGCTGAAAGAAATACAATTTCATGACGACACGCTTCTTCTGGATAACGCGCGGGTTATTGCTCTGTGCAAACTGCTGGTAAATGAGGGCCTGAAGCTGAATTTCGTGTGCAGCGCCCGGGTTAAGCCGGTTTCGGAAGATATGTTCTACTGGATGCAGAAAGCTGGCTTCACCAAGGTAATGTTCGGATTAGAAACCGGGTCAGAGAAGCTTTTGCAGTCGATACATAAGGGCATAACGAAGGCCGATGTGTTAAACCTTTTCAAAACGCTGAAGCCGTACGGTTTCAATGTCACTACTTTCCTTATGTGCGGCTTCCCAGGGGAGACAGCTGAGACGGTGCGGGAGACTATAGAACTTGTGCGCGCCACGCAGAGGATAAAGTACAACCTTGTTTCTGGAGTGGGTAAACTGTGGGTATATCCCGGTACGGATGTCTACCGTGTGATGAAGGCCGCGGGCAAGATCAGCGACGACTTCTGGATGACGGAGCAGCCGGTGCCTTATTTTACCGTTGAACATGACGTGGCAACCCTGACCAGGTTCGAGAACGAGATGCTGGAGAACCTCTCTTTTCTCAATATTTTCACTTTCCGAGGGTTTTACCGGCACTTTTTAAGAATGCCTCTCGGGATAACGCGTTTTTTTATTAAGCCCAGCAACGGAAAAATACTGCTGAGCGTATTGGCGGCAGCCGCACAAAGGAATTTTCCCGTTATTTACGCTAAGCTGTACGCGGCATATAAGAACGCGGTTTCCGGACGGAGTGACGCCTTGCCGGGCGGATCGGATAATACACCATGAACATCTTACTTACCGGAGGTACGGGGTTTCTGGGTTCACGCCTCCTTACCGCCCTGGCGCAAAAAGGCCATAGGGTTGTGGTCCTGACAACAAAGGCCTCGAAGCTGACTGTTCCTGCCGGCTGCACTGGGCGTGTGGCTGCTTTAACGCTGGAGAAAATTAACCTGGATAAGGTTTTCTCCCAAGAAAAGATAGAAGCTGTAATACACTTGGCAACTGTATACGGCAGGAAAAAAGAAACTTTGGCGGAATTGCTGCAATGCAACGTGACCCTCCCCATAAGGCTGATGGAGCTGAGCCTGCGCCACGGCGTGAAATTGTTCTTAAATACGGACACTTTCTACAGCAAAAAAGGGCAGCCGTACCAGCCGCTGCGGCAGTACTCCCTCTCCAAGATACAGTGCCTGCAGAGGCTGCGGAAAATGGCCGGGACTACCAGGGTTATAAACCTCAGGTTGGAGCATCTTTATGGGCCTGGGGACGCCACCTCCAAGTTTATTCCCGGCGTCATACAACGTATGCTGCAGGACGAATCCGGTGCGATAGAATTTACCAGCGGGATTCAAAAGCGTGATTTTATTTTTATTGACGACGCGGTTAAGGCTTATCTGTCAGTGCTTCGAAAGCCTGAATCTTTTCCCGGACCGTTTGCCGAGATAGAAGTGGGGACAGGAAAGGGCTACACGGTAAAAGCGTTGGTCAACGTGATACGGGCCATTATACGGCCGGTCAGGACGCGTTGCGCTTTTGGCGCAAAGCCTTTACCCGCAGGTGAGATAATGAACTCCCGGGCCAAGGCTGGGTTGCTGCTGGCGGCTGGTTGGCGCCCCTCCCGCACATTGCGCCAAGGGTTGCGGAAAACAATTTCTTCCATGAGGAAGGATGCCCGCCAATGAACGGACGGGTGCAACCTTTGGTCTGCGTTTGCCTGCCAACTTACAATTCCGCGGCTACGGTCAGTGAGACGCTGGCGTCCATAACAAGGCAGACATACAAGAACATCCGGATTGTAGTGGTGGACAACGCTTCGGAGGACGGAACGCTTGTTATTGTAAGAGAGTACGCTAAAAAGGACGGAAGAATCTCTGTTTTTGTGAACGAAAAGAACCTCGGACTGGAGGGCAACACCAACCGCTGTATTCAACTTGCCGTCGGTGAGTATACCGCAATATATCATTCAGATGATATCTATGAGTCTTCCATTATAGAGGAAGAGGTTGCTGCTCTGGAGGCCCGTCCGGATGCGGCAGCGGTTTTTGCGATGGCCAGGAGTTTTGGCTCCGGGGGGCGTCCCTGTAGGGATTACAGGCTCCCCCTGACTTTGCCCAAGGGGGAAGTCTATACGTTCCGGGATGTCTTTAAGGCCATGTTGCAGTATGGTAACTTTCTGTTTTGTCCCACAGCCATGGTGAGGACTGACGTGTATAAGAACTATGTGAGAGAGTGGGACTATGCGAAATATATTAGCGCAGCGGATGGTGATGCATGGCTCAGAATACTTAAACGCTACCCGGTCTGCCTGATAGATAAGCCATTGTTAAACTACCGGTTAAGTGTTGCTAGTTTCAGCTATCAGCTTGCAAGGAAGAAAACCGGCAGGCATGATATGTTTAAGCTGTTTGACGACTATATACAGGGATATGCCAGAGATCTTATCGACGGTAAAGATCTGATTAATTACGCTTTTCTCCGGCTCCAGGATGATGTTAATAGGGCTTTTAATCTTTTTGTCCTGGGAGACTTTCCCGGGGCGCGGGAACTGCTTGCCGGAAGCTTCGAGGCGGGAAACATCTATAATTCCCTATTCTCAATGGGAAGATTGAAGATAATATTGTCAGGTTATGCTGTTTATGTTTTATCCTTTATAAAACTGCCCCGGTCCACTCGTGAATATTTAATGAGCGCGAGGTACAAAGGATGACGAACCTGGCGATATGGGTGGGGAAACCTTACGACAACGACACGTTGTTCGACAGTTCTTCGCCTATCGACCCGGATAAGCGCTGGGCGCCCTTTCAGCAGCTCAGGCACGACATCGAACTTAAGGGAGGAACCTGCCATACGCAGGACGTTTGCCTGCGCGATGGTCTTAACCCCGACGCGGTACTGTTTTTGGACATGCCGGTCGTCCCGGTAGACAAGCTGCTGGGCAAGTGGGGGGGGAAAGTTCGCAAGGTGCTCTTCCTGCAGGAGCCGGCGGTAATTATGCCGCGCAACTGGGAAAAGTCCAGGCACCTGCAGTTCGACAAGGTGCTTACCTGGAACGACGACCTGGTGGATAACGCGCGGTATGTAAAAGCTAACTGTCCCTACCCCGTCCCGTCCTCTATCCCCAGGAACCTGGAGCAAAAAGACCGCTTCTGCGTCATTATTGCCGGCCACCATAAATTCAATTACCCTTTTGAGCTGTACACGAAGCGCGAAGAGGTCATCCGCTGGTTTGAGGCCAATCATCCCGAGGACTTCGACCTTTACGGCCGTGGCTGGGATCAATATGTTTTCCAGGGGATAAAGCCCATCAGGGCGCTTAACCGTATAAAAATCCTTAAAAAAATGCTGGCACCATCTTTCCCGTCGTATAGGGGGCCGGTAGAGAAAAAATATCCCGTGCTCGCGCGGCATAAATTCTGCGTCTGTTACGAAAACTCTTCCGACATGCCCGGCTATATAACGGAAAAAATCTTCGACATTTTCGCGGCGGGTTGCGTGCCGGTGTATTGGGGCGCCCCGAACATAGCCGCCCACGTGCCCGCCGACTGCTATGTGGATAAACGGAGGTTCAGCGGCTACGAGGAACTGTACGCGCACCTGAAGCGCATGACGGACGCTGAATATTTGGGGTACCTGAACGCTATAGAGGCTTTTGTTAAAAGTGAAAAGGGCTATGAATTCTCGATCCCTAAATTTTGTGAAACGGTTATAAAGGAACTGCCATGAAGAAAGTGCTTTTGTTCAGTTCAGCCCTGCAGAAAGACGTGCAGGCCCACATGAATAACAACTCTTACGGGCTGGGGCTGGCTTATCTGCACGCGGTCATAGAAAAAGCCGGTTATCTTGTGGAGACAAGGAATTTTAATAACGACGATATGGCCGCGTCGGAGACAGAAATGGCGGCGGATATGCGGCGCTTCCGCCCGGATTTCCTGCTGGTGCAGATATTCACGATGAACCGGGTCTCGAGCTGCAGGCTTATTAAAATGGCGCGGGAGATTCTGCCGGAGGTGAATATAATTATAGGCGGCGTCCACGCCTCGATATTTTACGAGCAGTTGCTGCAGAATTTTGCTGTGGACTGTGCCGTTATTGGCGAGGGGGAAGAAACCATAGTAGAGCTTCTGGCCGCGCTTTCCTCCGGCAAGACCCCTGCGGGCGTCAAGGGTACGGCCTATAAAGAAAACGGTGTAATTGTGAAGAACCACGACCGGCCGCTCATAGAGGACCTGGACTCTATCCCGTTCCCGCGGCATGAACTGTTCATCACCCCCAAGACGGAGATGGCCTGTGTGCTTACCACCAGGGGCTGCCCGTTCAGGTGCAGCTTTTGCTGCCTGCATACGATTTCTCACCGGCGTTTCCGGAAACGGTCTGTGGATAACGTGGTGGCGGAAGTGGAGTATATCCTAAAGACCTTCAAGAATATAGACACTATTCAGTTCGCCGACGATACCTTTACTTTGGACCAACCCAGGGCTATAGCGTTCTGCAAAGAAATAATCAAACGGAACATAAAAGTTAAGTTCCTGTGTTCGGCGCGGGTAAATCCGGCCAGTATAGAGCTTTTCAGGCTGATGGAACGGGCCGGCTTCGTCGGCATGGGCTTCGGTTTGGAAACTGGCAGCGCTAAACTCCTTCAATCTATCCATAAAAATATTACCCGGGAAGACGTGCTGGAGACTTTCAGGATGCTGAAGGGAATTAACATCAAGGTGGTCACTTATCTCATGGTGGGGTTCCCCGGAGAAACCAGGGATACCGTCGCCGAGACTATCGACCTGGTGAACAAACTCCGTAAAATAAAATATTTCGAGTTCGTAGGCGTCGCCCGGCTGTGGGTGTACCCCAATACCGAGGTTTACGATATTATGAAGGCGGCTGGCCGCATAGACGACAGTTTCTGGCTTACCGACCAGGACGTGCCGTTCTTCACGCTGGAGCACAGCGCGGCGGAACTGGATCAAATGGTGACGGAGATATCTTTGGGCTGCATGTCCTGGCAGCAGGGCGTGAAACAGGTGGTGAATGAATTGCTTCACCCGGCGGTTAGCGCAAAGAAGATAATCCCGCGGCTGATCCGCCTTAAAAAGTATTTCTTTAGATGAATAAACAGTACCTTATTATAGGGGTGGGGCGGGTAGCCCAGATTCTCATAGCGCTGGCCAGCATGCGCCTGATGACCCACATGTTGTCCGGAGCCGAGGTAGGGAACTTCTACCTGATCCTTTCCCTGGCTGCTTATTTCTCTCTGGTGTTCCTGAGCCCGGTAGGCCTCTATATGAACCGGCGCCTTCACAAGTGGCACGAAGAAGGCAGCCTGATAAACTATTTCGCCTGTTACAATCTTTACGTGGTGCTCGTGAGCCTGGCCGCGATCCCTCTTTTGTTCCTGGCGAAGAGTAGTTTAGGGATAGGGGCGGGACTGGGTACCTCGACGCTGTGCTTGCTGGCTGCCGCGTACATATATTGCGGGACCTGGAACTCTACTATAATCCCGGCCCTGAACATGCTGCAGTACCGCAGGAGCTTTGTGGCTTTTTCAACCGCCACCCTGGTGCTGGGCCTGGCAGCGTCCGTGGCACTTGTCAAGTTTTATTCGGCCTCGGCTGTTCTGTGGATCTTCGGGCAGGCGGCGGCTATGCTGCTGTTGGCCGCGACGGCTCTCGGCTACCTGCTCCTGAAAGTTAAATATAAATCCGACTTCGGGCGCATTTGGGCATGTGTCAAAGCCCCTAAACTTGCCGGCGTGCTTAAGTTCGCCTTGCCGCTGTTGTTCTCAGCGTTCTTTATGTGGCTCCA
Source organism: Elusimicrobia bacterium RIFOXYA12_FULL_57_11 (assembly GCA_001800275.1). GTDB lineage: Bacteria > Elusimicrobiota > Elusimicrobia > Elusimicrobiales > UBA9959 > UBA9959. Next base: position 4,578 of record MGVB01000040.1, on the reverse strand, counting down.
AAACCAGTCTTACAGGCTTGTGGTGGAAAAATACCTTGGGCTGGATTTTCTTGGGGCCATCGCCGTGGGACTGGGTATCGCAGCGGCTATTGCGTCGGCGGCAGAATCCCTGGTACAGCAAATCTACTACCCGCTTTATTATGGCGAAATAAATACCCCAGACGGAGAAAAAAGAAAAGCTGCCTGGAATAAAATGGCTGCCGTGATGATTCCGCTGTATCTCCTGCTCACCATCTTCGTCTCTTTCCTCTCCTGGCAACTGGTGAACCTTCTTGTTGACGTTAAATTTCATTCGGTCTGGATCTTTACAGTTTTCGGCGCCTGGATGGAATTCGCCCGGATAACCACAAATATTTTAGCCACCGTGGCGCATTCCGAGATGCGGACGGATTCTTTGGCGAAGCCGTACATTTGCGGCGGACTTTTTACTATGGTGGGGGTCTTCTTAGCCTCGCGGTCAGGTTCGTATGTCTATCTTGTCCCCTTGGCGCTCGTTTTCGGCGGGTTCGTCACGCTTGTGCTGATGTTCACAGGTATGAGGCACATAATGCATTTCAGCGTGGCCGCGGCCCCTATTAAGCTGGCGCTGCTGCTGGCGCTGCCGTTCCCGCTGGCTCTGCTGATTAAGAATCCCGGCGGGTCGATAAGCGTTTCCATCCTCGCCCTGGCGGTTTTCGGCAGTTACATGTTAGCCGGGCAGTATTTACTTTACAAAAGACAGAAATTCTGCTGAAGTTAACGAATAAACCGCGGTTAGTGAGAGTGGAGGCAGATGGCTATTGGTATTAAAAGATGACTGGCATAAAGAGACTATTCGCAGCTTATTTCGGCGACCGAGGCGAGAAGATTGATGCCGCACTCCAAGCCGTACTTTTTCTTTATCTTGCTGTTTATTTTCTCGTTCCTTATAAACCTTGGGCGTTCCCGGTCAGTCTGCACTCGCCCTTGCTTATGCTGGGACTTGTTTTGACCGGGTTGCGGGCCCTGGTCAAAAAAACGCTCTTGAATTCCGTCTTTTCAGATGAATTCCCGTTGTTCCTGCTTATGCTGGTTTTTTTTCTTATTTCCTCCATGTTTATCCACTCGTTCATGTTTTCTATCGCCGGTTTTCAAGCGTATTTAGTCTCATTCCTGTGCTTTGTTTTTGTAAGGTGCGCGGCCCGGGGGCTGGATTTGAGCCGGCTGTATGCCTGGATAAATATTTATCTGATCGCTTCAGGCGTCCTTATTCTGCTTCAAGTGAACTTTGCGGGTGTTTTTTACATTTCCGGTTTTTTGGGGAACTATGGATTCGGCCTCACATCGCAAGGGTGGGGATTCGCCAATTCCTGCACACTGGCCGGGGGGATAATGGGCTGGCTTCTGGCCGTGCAACTCGCACACTACTCTTTCACCGCGGCCGGCAAGGTGTCGCGTTTGCGCGACGGCGTGCAACTGTGCGCTATCGGTATGGGAACCATCGGGCTTTTTTATACTCTTTCCCGTGCGGCCTGGGTGGGATTAATGCTGGCGGCGGTATGTGTTTATCTGGCGTTGTATACGGCGTGCCGCGCCAGGACAAACTTCGTAAAAGCCGTATTGTCCGGGGTTATCTTCCTCATCGTTTTCGGCGTATTAGTGCATCCGGAGGTGTACAACAAAAAAGAGAAGCTCCTGTCTTTCTTTCATTTCTTTTTTTCCCCTGGCGCTACTGTTGCAAGTGATCCCTCCGTAAATACGCGCGTGCAGGCCTGGGGCGTGGCGATCAGCGGGATAAAAAGTGCCCCGGTATGGGGTATAGGCTTGGACCAGTTTCCCGTGTTATACCGGCAGGCTTATCCCGAGCTGTTTAAGTCTTCAAAGGGAATCTTGGACCTGAATCAAAACATAAATCCCCACAATTCCTACCTTTACTACACCGTGGAGGTTGGGATTTTGTCCGCTTTCTTCCTGCTCCTGTTGATAGCCCGGATACTGGTCGTGGCCCTAAGAGAGGGAAGTTCCTCAAGAGTTTTTCCGTTCTTGATAGGGTTAATCTGTGTCTGCGGCTGGATTTTCACAAATGATTTTATTAAAGAGCGATTTTTTTGGATAGTTCTTGCCGTGGCCTCCGGGCTTGCGGTCCCGGGACGGGTGCAGGAACTTGCCACGGACGCTCCAACGCGCAGTGATCCGGCCGGCGCTCCGTATTAAAAGGACATGATCTATGGCGTTACCCGAAGATAAATATACAAGCAATGATTATCTGAACCATAACCCGTCATGGGATATGGGGGATTCTCCCTGGAAAGCGGCCGCGGTGGCGGGTTTTCTGAAGGAAGAGGGACTTGCACCCAAAACCATCTGCGAGATTGGCTGCGGTGCGGGGGGCGTGCTGTTGGAACTGAGTGAAAAGCTGCCCGGCGCAGAATTCTGCGGCTATGAGATAGCTCCTGCGGCCGCTCGGTTCTGGGAGAAGACTAAAAGGAATAATGTTAAATTCGTGCTGGGCGATTTTATTGAACTTAATAAGGTTCGCTACGACCTTGTGCTGCTGTTGGATGTTATAGAACACATTGGAGATCCTTTTACTTTTCTCAACGGTCTGCATGGCGCTGCCGAACAGTATGTCTTTCATATCCCGCTGGACCTGAGCGCCTTGTCCGTGGCCCGGGAAACACCGCTGCTGAACGTGAGGCACAAAGTCGGGCATATCAACTATTTCACCAAGAATCTGGCGCTGGAACTGTTGAAAGAGTCTGGTTTTGACGTAATCACGTGGAGGTATACCGGCGCGGCCTTTAATTCACCGCAGAGCACTTGGAAGACGAAACTTGCCGCCATTCCCAGATTTATTGCTTACTCACTAAGCAAGGATTGGGGAGCGCGTCTGATGGGAGGAGAAACGCTATTGGTGCTGGCCCGCAGTGCTGAGAAAACTCCCGTAAAATTTAGTTTATAATAGCTCGGCAACTTTAACGATGAAAATAGCTGTTTTAAATCTTACTGGTGGCGGAGTGAGTGGTGGGTATAAAAAGTACCTTGCCGCCATGCTGCCACGCCTTGCGCAAGTTCC
>MGVB01000040.1:0-1506 GCA_001800275.1 Elusimicrobia bacterium RIFOXYA12_FULL_57_11 | reverse complement strand
TCCTACCGCAAGGTGCCTGTGGTTATCATGGTGCAGAATATGGCGCCTTTGAGCGGAGTAAAATCGGGAACAGGCTTAAGGGAGAGGCTGGTCGCTCTGATGCGCCGTTATGAAACACGGATAGCTGTGGAGCGGGCGGACGCGGTAATAGTCCCAACAGAATATGTGAAAAATTTTCTTGGCATGGCGGGCGGATTCCCGGCGCAGAAGATTGCGGTGGTCCATTACGGGTACAGTCAGATGTCTGCTGCGGCGCGCCCTCCGGATTCTTTTCCATTCACCGGTAAGGAATTCGTCCTTACGGCAGGGTCGATTGAATCTTACCGCGGGATAGAAGACCTCCTGCTGGCGTTTCCCGGTCTTAAGGAGAAACGCCCCGGGCTAAAACTTGTGGTTGCCGGAGGGGTCAGGCCCGCTACTGAACAATATTTTTTCTTCCTGAAATCTCTAGCGGAGGAGCGGGGGCTTACCGGAGATGTCGCCTGGCTGGGCAATCTGTCGGAGGAAGAACTTTCCTGGTGCTACAGTAATTGCGCAGCTTTCGCGCTCACAAGTCGCATGGAATCTTTTTGTTTTGTGGCCCTTGAGGCGCTGATGCACGGCTGCAACATCGTCTCTACCGACAGTGCCTGTCTGCCGGAAATCTTCGGGGGCGAAGCCGTCTATTATAAAGCCGGGGACGCTTCAGCCTTGGCACGGGCACTTTTTAGCGTGCTGGCCAGGCCGGCTAAAGAGCGAAAAAAAGCTGCTGAAGACGCCATGCGATATGGCGCTGGTTTTCTGTGGGAAGAAGCTGCCGCGAAAACGCTGAACATTCTTAAAGGAGTCTCAAAACCTATATGACCAGGAAAGACAGCGTTTTTGAAAGAAACTCCGTTAAAACTCTTGCCGCTGTTCTGTTGCTGTGCGCAGTATTCCTTGATTTCTTCGGCAGCTATTTCTGGGAAATGAAAAGGCTGCTGGCTCTTGTGCCTAAAATCCCTATATCAGGGGAGCAGGACCTTTACCTGCATCACGGCCTTAAGAAAAATATCCATATGAATATCATGTGGGGAAAAATGGAGTACCCGATATTCACCAATTCGCTCGGGTTTAAAGACAGCGCTAATAGAAAAGTTCCGATGTCGGGGCGGCCCGGAACGCAACGACTATTGATACTGGGCGATTCTTTTACAGAGGGTATCGGCATGCCCTACGAGGTTACGTTCGCCGGGCTTTTGGGAAAACTGCTGGCTCCGGGCACAGAGGTTCTTAATGGCGGTGTTTCCAGCTATTCTCCTATGCTTTACAATCTTAAACTCAGTCGCCTGCTGGGTGATTACGGCCTTAAGGTGGATAAAGTTCTGGTAATGATAGATATTTCCGATATACAGGACGAAATAATATACCAGAAGGATTTTATTCCTAGCAAAGAGCGGCGGCCTCTGTGGCACGCCGCCAGGTTCCTGCGTAATAACTCTATGATCTTCGCGTACTTCGCCAAGAAGCGGGATAAGGCGCAGGATG
>MGVB01000039.1 GCA_001800275.1 Elusimicrobia bacterium RIFOXYA12_FULL_57_11 | reverse complement strand
TAGAGCAGCCTGGTAGCTCGCAAGGCCCATAACCTTGAGGTCGTAGGTTCAAATCCTACCCCCGCAACCAGTTTTCAGCAGTCCGACGAGAAATGGCTTGTGGCACTAACCACAAGCCATTTTTATTGCCTCTTGAGTGCGCAAGGTTCGACGACCTTCCGGAGGCAACATGAAGCTACCCCTGCAAGTTCAGTCAAACACAATACCCTGCAATTCGTCCTCATCCTTTCAGTATATTTTAGATGCCTTTATCCTGCGCTGCAAGGCTAAATCCCTGGCTTCCGGCAGTGTGCGGTGGTATAAAGACAAGCTAAGGCCCTTCCTGGCGTTTTTAGAGGGGGTAGGGATAACGGCTGCAAAGGACATTTCTCCCACACACATTCGGGCGTATTTAGAGCATCTCCGAACGGAAGGGCAGTGTTCAGGGACTATATACCGCGCCTACACCGGACTGGGGACGTTCTTCGGATTCCTGCTCAAGGAAGACTTCACAAAGTCCAACCCTATTACACTTGTAGAGAAACCGAAGAGGACAAAACGTCTCCTCCAGGCATTCTCCATGGAGCAGATACGAGCCCTTTTGGCTCAATTTGACCACAATAACTTTCCGCATCTTCGTACGCGTACCCTGACAATCCTACTGCTGGATACCGGGCTCCGGATTTCCGAGGGATTAGGGATCAAGAAAGATGACGTGAATCTACAGGGCAACACTATACGGGTCTTGGGGAAAGGTGGCAAAGAAAGGGATGTTCCCTTTGGGTCAACAGCGAAACAGGCCATAATGCAGTATCTCATGCGGATTGGCGAGATTCCAGGGCAGGAGCTACTTTTCATCAACCGCTTCGGTGGGGGAGTAAATCGCCGGACAATTCAGCGCCAGCTACAGCTCTATGCTAACAAGGCAGGGATAAAAGGCGTCAGGCCCTCGCCACATACATTACGCCATACCTTTGCCACCCAATATATTCTCAACGGAGGGGACGCCTTCAGTCTGCAACGGATTCTGGGGCATTCAACGTTGGATATGGTAAGGGTTTACGTCGATATGGCGAACAGTAACGTGGCCCTTCAGCACCGAAAGTTCTCGCCCATGGACCGCTTGGGACCAGTATCCGGAATTGGTCGCAAAGTGGCTATAAAATAGCTCAGGTGCCCCCAGGATGACATTAGAGAGAGGTCTCACACATCCTTGAAGTTTGGTCGCCGATTATGACTTATAGCGTTTTAGGGCCACGCTTGGCGAGATCAAGCAGGCCGTGTACTTCGTCCATGATGGCGGCTAGTGATGCAACCTTATCACCAATTCCGGCATGAACAGCTGAATTGGTGATAGTCGTTATTGCCAGACTGAGTTTTTCGAGGGCAGGCGTTCTCGAAACCATAGAGTCCAAAGCGGCCTCCTGGAGCTTTGTGCGAAGAACAGTAATCTGTTTGTTGGCTTCAAGTGCTACAGCATCTTCGGTCTCAACATCAGCGCTAAGTTCTTCGAGCTTAGCGATCGTCTCTTTTAGTAGTTCGACGGGGGTTCTCTCGGTCATATGTTTACTTCGCCTCCTGGAGTTGTAGTGTTGCTTTCCTGAGTTCAAGAGTTTGTTTAATGAAGTCGCGTGTTGCCACTATGCGACTGGCTTCAACGTTGCTTGCTAAAGCGATAAAGGCTCTCTTTGCTGCGGAAAGGGTATTCTTGTATGTATTTAACAGTACGTACTGCGCCTGTACTTGAGCCTCAAGCTTTTTGAACTCAATGGCGGACATCTCCACCTGTCCGACCAACAGGACTAGTGCATCCAAGTCGGACGGTGTCGGGTCCGTGGCATTGGCGGAGGGGCGATGCAGTATCGGTTTGTCGCCGTCGCGGTTCATGCTTCGCCGCGCGGCACTTGCCTTCTCAAGCAATGCTTCTATTTCGGAAGTGGATTTCAGCTCTTTAATGCGAGCGTTAAGTCGCCTGGAGAGGGAGTCTACTTGCGACCTGTATGGGTCCTGCTGGCGTTTAAGTTCCGGGACCAAAATATCCTCCAGGCTGCCGGCGTCCTCTGCCAGAATATCCAGAATGGCGGAAACAGGCTTTTGCGCTTGATTGATGGCCGCCCTGAGTTTGTTCCTCTTAATAGCGTCTTCCACAAGCGCCACGCCTTGGGATAGCACCCCAAGGAAAGGGGTGGCGCTCTGGGCGAGCTTTGTTATGGGGGTAACATCAAAAGATATTAGTCCCTGCTGGAACTGGGTTATCTGTCCTTTCAGATTTTCAGGGGACTCGCCGGCGGCTAGGTTTGAGATAACAGTGTTGTATTTGCCGATGATGTCGAGAGCGGCCAAGCGTGTTTGGAAGGCTGCTTTTCGTGCTTCGAGGTCTTTTAACTTGCTGGTGACAGAGCCTTCGGTTTCAGGCCGGTCGGCAATGCCCTCGGCCACTATTTCGGAGCGCAGATACAGGTCCTGGGCTTGTGTGTAGACTGCCGAGAAGTTGTTGGTGTAGGAGTTCAGCGTTTCCTGGTGAACGGAGGCGCACCCAGCTAGCGCCAATACGCAGGGACCAAGTATCCAGAACAGTTTGTCTATTCGCGGTTTCATGCTTTATCCTCCGTGGAGTTCTTTACGGGTAGCCGGTGAAAGGGACTAAACGGCTCTGTTGGCTCTGCGAAGAACAGTGGTTTTATTTTTGGAAGAGCTTTCCTCGCCTCACTTGAACCGAAGCCTTTCAGGGTTGGGATGCCTTTAATGCCGTCGAGGCTGAACTTCCCGCCGGCTACAATAGGGTTGTATCTGTGAATATGCTCCTCACCTGCTAGAAGTTTTGCAATGCCGATGGATCCGGATTCCTGCCCGGACATGAAAGTGTGGGAGGTCTTCCGGGCCCAGAAAAGTTCCCCGCTGCCAAGAGACCAACTTAATTGCTGGTTAAATGGGGTAGCGGTGCAGCCAAGGCTTAAGACTTCCAGGGTGGTCCGTTCCCAACCAAGCACTCCGATGGCTTCGACAACCGCAAAGCCGACCGGGGAGTTTGCCCACATCCCGCCATCGATAAAGGGTATTCCTGACGATGACATATGCGGGGGGAAATATGTCGGGGCTGCGGCTGTTGCCATTGCGACCTCAACTACTGATTCTTTATAGTCGCGTTCCAGGCGAGGGTGATGTGCCGTCTTAAAAACATGCACTTCTCCAGAGTCCATATTCATGGAGGGAATCATCAGTCGGGTTGAGGATTCTCCCAGTTTGCGTTTGCCGAATTTGTTCGCTAGAGCGCGCCGTAAAGGGGCCGGAGAGTATTTTGGAAACCCTAGCCTGCGGAGCAGTTTCATGGGCAGACTGCTGGTGAAAACCTTGGGGCCGAGGTCTTCGTAAAACTTGAGCAGTTCCTTGGCGGAATAGCCCAGTCCTAAGCCCAGGGCCAATATGCCGCCAGTGGAAGTGCCGACTATCAGGTCGAAATACTTCCCGATGGGCGCTTCAATCTGTTCTTCGATATTGGCCAGAAACGCGGCCGGAAAAACTCCCTTAATGCCGCCGCCGTCAAGTGAAAGAATCCTGCGTATCTTCATACTGTATCTCCTTCGTGTTTGCCGCCACCTTCTGGATGTTTGCCGCCGCCTTCCCACTTGCCTGTCGTAAGCCAGACCTCGTAGAAGTAGAGCCAAAGCGCTGCCCAGGGGACTATCGTTCTTCCAATTGCCATGATGGAGTCCCATTCCTGGGCCTCAGGAAAGTATAAGCACAAGCGCTTCCCTGGGTAGGTGTGCGGGGTGGGGGTCCCATCCTGACCGTCCTGAAGCTCTGGGGAGACAACGTATACTTGGGGTGGCATCCCGAGCCGATACGTAATGCGTACCCGGTATTTTGCACTAGAGGCTGTCGGGGTAATGTCCCCAAGCCATGAAACCTCCTGGCCTCTCCAGCGTATAACGCGGAACTGTGGGCACGATTCAAGCATCGCACCCACTTGTCCGCTTAAGGGCATACGGAACGGTTTTGCCTTTTGGAAATTACGAGCCATAGAAGGTATTTCGAGGGATAGCCTGGGTGTATGTCGCTCCCAAAAGGCCGACCCCGCCGGTTCCGCGTTTGACCCCTATCCTGCCGGCCTCGTGCGCCTTTCGTATCGCTTCGGCCTGATTGGCGAGCGCGCGCTGGTACAGTTTTTCCCCGAAGAGCGCCTCAAGTATTTGTTTGGCGTTGTGGATTCCCGGTTTTCCGTCCAAGTCATTCCAGCGGCGATGGAAGAACTTGAGACCCTCAATAAACGCGAGGTATCCGTCGCGGTTTTCATTCCAGCGTTCGCTGAAATCCTCTTTCCCGTTTGTTGGGTTGAGGACTGTAAGTCTACCTATAGTTGGAATCCCAAGGATAATGCCGTCGAGAATTCCAGAGATGGCATCTTTTACCGAGGTTTGGCCACGGTAGTTGTGGGCAGCAAGGGTGGTCAGTACTATTGATAGAGGTGCCAGCTCGGGTTTCCCATCGTAATAGATATCCCGCCACCTCTTAATAAGTTGTACGGCAAGTTTTAGGGGTTTCTTTTCCGCTACAGATTCCTGTTCCGGAAGTGGCTCTGTAGCTCTTGCCATCACCACTTGAAGGGTGGCTGCCCTTCCCTCAAACCAGTTCGCGTAACCATCCGGGTTGCTTGCCTTCCAGTCCTGTGCTTCCCTGTCTGGAACCATTAATGCCCCTTCGGGACCTGTGGAATCAGGGCATGCTGGAAGAATGTCCATGTGAAACTCATTGGCGTAATTGAGGCGCACGCAACGATTTTTTCGTTCGACAAGGTCTGTGTAATTACTGCCTGGGGCTTTGAGCCGTTTTTCGACTGTGTCGAGAAGGGAAACTGGATTCCCAATCTGTTTCCAGTCCACATGCAGTTGGCAGACTAAGTCCAAGTCGAATTCGTTGTGGTTTATGGGCTTCACTGTGGTGCCTATGCGAAGTGATCCCTGTGACATAATTCTTGGCTTATGCTTTGCCAGGGGGCTATCTTCAGCACCTAGCCAATCACTAACCCCGGCGTAGCGGTTCTCTACTTCTGTATATTTGCCTGGAGGGATTTGGAGCTCCTCGCATATGCGGGTAAGAAGGTCGTCAATCTGCGCTGTGCTGTCGGCTGTTCTGAACATTATGGCTCCTTCGACGTGTGGATAGGACACATCTTCACCTTAAGGTGATGTAGGGCTTGGGGGACTGACTGGATTCCCAAGTCGGGCTTGCAGGGCTTGGTTTCTAAATGGTAGGATTTTCGTGTTGGCGAAGTTCTTACCATGAAACCGCTACAAGCGGTTGTTGTCTCAGGGGAGTTCGTGTTACTAGCACGAGCTCCCTTGTTTTTATAAAAGTATTTGTCTAGGTCACTGCCCCTCCTGTGTTGTCCCCGGAGCTCTCTTGTATGTGCTCGGGCGCCGGCCACTGCCTTGCGTCTCGATGACGATTTTGCCGGCAGTGTATAGCCTGTTAAGCGCCGTTGCGATGGAGTTCCGTTTGACCTCTGGGATACTTGGGATTACAGCGCGTTCTACATCGATTATGGTAAATGTGCCCGTTGTTTTCTCGATAAAAGCGCGGATGTGCTGCGCCAGTCCGGTCGCCGCATATGTGGGGGGGGTGGGTTCGCTGGTGGAGGTGTCCGTCTTGCCCATAAGCTCCCCGAGTAGGGAGTCGGAAGCTAGTGTCTCTTGGCTTTTGCTCTTCTCCCCGGCCATCTTCCATATCCTATTCAATGCGTCAAGGTTTTGGCGGTATTCCGCCTCTATCCTGGCTTTCAGTCGTAGGTAATCTTTTTCTTTCATAACCAAAGTCTAGCAAAACTGTAGAGGTGATGTCAATAGAAAAACGCACATTGTCAACACAAGGTCCTTTGCTGGGGGTGCTATATGCATCGTTTTATCGGCTTAGTGCATAAGGGTGGATACAATAGGTTGTGCCTTTATGGAATGTGGGCCCTATATATGGATAAAATGTGCCTTGAACACACAAGATCTCATCTAAGCCTGTGTATGGTAATAAGTATACCGTCCCCAAGCCGATATTCCAGATTAAGTATGGTTCTTATCTGTGGTGTTACGCTATGTTGAGGGGGGTATGGATGGATTCTGAGAGTGCGTTATATAGGCCTATTTTCGCGGATATGCCGTCGATACGTGTCGCGTGAACCTTGCTTTGCTCCTGAATGTCGGGATATTGGTTGGTGGGTTGCACGTCGCCACCCTCTGTATACTCGTGTAATACAAAAAATGCTCCTTCGTATATCCCTTTATAGTTAAAGGAGCGTATGGAACCTTGTAAACCAATCTCCAATGGAAAGACGCTGCATAATGTAGGCCGTCAGGTGTTATTGGTGGAGAAGCTGGAGTCTTCGGCCCAGCCTTTCATTTTCCGGTTCCTCGGCATAACGGATGGCTCCGAGGCTCTACGCCTCCACAAAGAATACCGCGGCAACCTGGTCGGACTGATGTACCGTGCCTTAACCGAGTGGTTTGCCTCCTCCGATGTTAAACAACTGAAGCACCCTCAGGGATTCTCCTGCCAAGGTCGCCGCCTCTCCACAACAGGTAAGCTCTCGAATTCAACTGGGGTCTACTACCTCGAAGTTAAGGGAGTGCGAGCGGCGCTCTCCGTCTACCTGAGGAATATAGGGTTCCAGGAGCTCTACATTTCGTTTTACGTGCGGACCTCGGATGCCACTAACTTGCGCGCAATCTTAACTGACATTGAAAGCGCTCCTTCTAGGCTTAAGAATCTGGTCCTGGACGGGGAAGGCGTTCCGCTCCAGTCGTTCCCACCTGTGTCTTGGACCGACGTTGTGTTAAACGATGATATGCGACGGGTTGTTAACTCCAACAGCATAGACCTGCTTGGTAAATCGGGCCTGTATCGACGTATGGGCGTCCCTCTAAAGAGGGGACTTTTGTTCTGGGGGAGTCCGGGTTGTGGGAAGACCCTCTGCGCAAAGATGCTGATGTCGCAGTTCCCCAGAAGCATATACGTTACATGCGGGGACCTGAACGACTTCGCTGGTTGGGGAATCCCGGAAATATATGATTTAGCCCGCCGCCTTGCCCCATGTCTGGTCGTGCTGGAGGATTTGGATGTCCTCGGTGGGGTGGCCCGACACAATCGGTCCGGAAGTTCGCTAGGGCAACTCCTTGGAGAACTGGACGGCCTGGAGTCCAACCAAGGGGTGGTAACTATAGCGACTACTAACGATGTCTCCGTGCTTGATGAGGCGCTAAAGAACCGGCCAGGTCGCTTCGATGTTAAGCTGCACTTCCCTAACCCAGGGCATGAGCTCAGGATGCAACTGCTCAAGCTATTTACCAAGAGCCTTACGTTGGCCCCGGACGTTGATTTGACTACCCTGTCCAATCGCATGGAGTACGGCAACCTTTCCGCTGCGCATGTTCGGGAGGTCGTAACCAGATCGGTCATATTCGCAACAGATGAGATCTCCGAAGATGTTGATGCCGACCCAGTAGTGAATCAAGCGCACTTGGAGCGGGCCTTAACTCTCCTTGCTGACCCGAAGCGCAAGATTGGTTTCGAACCGTCACGTGGGTGATTGCAATAATTATAATGCCTGGCGCACTGAGGGAAGTCATCTAAAAGGTCAATAGGAGAGCTAGGAGCTCAATAGACGAGACTTCCATACATCCTTGAGATTTTGGTCGCCGGGACTTGGTATAGGTCATTCTTCATGGATTGTGAGTAAGGGGGAATATCCAGCAAATGCTCTTGGGAGAGCTGGGAGCGTATGTGCAGGTGTGCAGTCACCCCAACGGTGGGGGAAAAGCTAGAAAGGCTAGCGACTCTTCTTAAGCTTGGCGCTCAAGGTTTTGGCGGACTTAATAATATAGGCCTGGTCTTTCTGGGAGTTCTTGCGAAGGGACTTGATAAGGGAAACCAGGACCTTATCCATATCAGGGGAAAGATACTGAGGCTGTTTTTCACGGGTGGAGCTGGGAGTGGTGCTCTTGGCACTGGCAAATAGGCTGCCTACTGGCTGGCTGAGGCTTTCTGCGATCTTCTTTAGGTTCAGGAGGGAAGGGTTGCGGGTTCCACGTTCAATGTCTCCAAGATAACTGGGGTGCAGGTGCGCCCGGAAAGCCAATTCCTCAATGGTAAGTCCGCGTTCCAGTCTAAACCGCCGTATTTGGCTTCCGACCTCAGTCTGCAAATTAGTTCCCACGAGTCCTCCGGAGACAATTAAAATTCTATTCAATGCGTATCTGCATATCCATAGAATATAAGTCTTGAGGGGCACGCTTTGACAATGCCACTTATAAGTGATAAATTTGGGGGATATCCTGGTGGTGGCGCAGCGATATCTGAGCCTGAAAGTTAGGGGGACCGATGAATACTACCGTAAAGCAGTGTTTGTTCTTGATGCCGATTTTCTTGTTGGGGATTGCGTGTGGTGAACGGAATCAGCCGGCCGCAGAAAAAGCTGTGGTACGGGAACCAGCCGAAACTGTGGGTGTAAACCCAAAAGCGGCTGCTGTGGAAGCCAAACCTCAAATAAACGGCTATCTGGGCGCTAACTGGGGGATGTCCAGCACTGAGGTAAAGAAATCAATTCCCGCTATGGTGGTTCGGGATTGTCCGGGCACTAACATCGGTGAAGTTATGTGTTTTAAAGCGGAGGATGGCGCTAACGTCAGTTTCTCCTTCACAGAAGGGAAGTTGAACCTAGTAATAGTAGGCAATCTCGAGAGTAATTCAACAACTATAGCTCGTTTCCGTAAGGAGTTTGGGGCTCCTGTTGAGGACAAATACAAGGATGATGTAAAAGAAGGACAAACAGTGTCTCGCCGCCTCATGTGGGAGGATTCGTATGGAACCCTTCGTCTTAGTGTGGACTGCATTCAGCTTGAGAAAACGGTGCAGCTTTATCAGGCTCACTATATGTCCAAGGATAGCACGGGGAGGAAGCCATGAAAATGTTCTCTAGAAGTCTTTTCTACACTCTACTGTTATGCGGGATGTCCGTGGCGGCTATTGCTGCGGACTCACCGCAATCTACGGCTGACCTTAACAAGAGGGCTAAGATATTTGTAGAGGGCCTTAGCGACCCTGACTATTCTGTAGTTAAGAATAATCAGCAGCGCTTGATTCGGATGGGGGCATCAGCTGTCCCTGAAATGAGGAAGGCATTGGCCAACAGAGATTTTGGCGGTAGCGAGAAGATTATTGAGATAATTATAGAAATCGGGCCTGCCGCAAAGGGGGCTATCCCTGAGCTACTGGCTCTACCAGATAATTCGGATGCTGCACAAGCTTTGGGCGCCATTGGTCCCAGTGCCATTCCGGCTCTTGCCGCAGCATTATCAAATGACGACAAGAAAGTAAGGAACCTCGCTGCATGGTCTCTGTGGTGGATGAATCGTAAGGCAGCGGGTGCAGTCCCCGCTCTAATCAAAGCGTTAAAGGACCCTGAACCCGATGTTCGTTCCAATGTATACCGTACCTTGGGTGAAATCGGGTCTGCTGCTGGAAGTTCGGCTCCGGGACTTCTTGAGAATCTAAATAAGTATGGCGAAGACACGGATCATCCCCAGTGTAAAGAAATAGTTGAAGCGGCAGATAAGATTGGCCCTTCCACCATTGCTGTTTTGGAAAGAGGGCTTTCATGCTCGGTCTGGGAGGCAGCTCGCGCTTTGGGCAAGATGGGGCCGGCAGCTGCTCCGATGCTGGTTAAGGCGTTTATGACTGACCCGGACAAGGTCCCAGGAACTGTTGATGCGAGCGCCTTTGCTTTACAGAAGCTGGGGCCGAAGGCTGAAAGCGCCATACCTGCTCTTGTTAAAGTACTGGACGCCAAGGATAGAACAAGGAGCACGTGGGCGTGCGAAATCTTGGGAAAGATAGGGCCAAACGCTGTCCCTGCTTTAATTAAGGCGCTTGGGCATGAGGACAGCGATGTTCGTGCTCATGCGGCTGAAGCTTTGGGTGGAATGGGCCCACAGGCAAAGGCGGCAAGTAAAGCTTTAAACAAAGCATTGAGTGATTCCGACGCCAATGTACGACAAGCTGCCGCAAAGGCGCTGGATGCAATCTGACGGACGAGCAGACACGGTACGGGCTCAAAGGTTCCCATGAAAGTCTTGCCATACGCTTTTGCCGTGCTGCTGCTGGGGGAAACGATTGGCCATTCTGCCGAATGCGTCTCTAGGCTTCCCATCGTTTCATGGAATGTACAGAACATGGGGGAAATATCCTCCGCACGTAGGCAAGTTGCATCGGAAGCATATCACGCCGTAATAACAACTGATGTCGCTCTCGTCGCGGTTCAAGAGATTATAAACCCTAAAGGGCTCTCTGTCTTGCTTGACTTATTTCCTGGTGCAACAGTTCAGTGGGGAGCGAGTTTCGAAGACACTCCTTCGAGCCATGATAACGGGCTGTTTTACCGTACAGCAGTTGCGACAATAACAGCGCAGGGCTTTCTATATGCTGATGTGGTGTCAAAGAAGCCGAACAGGAGCAAGGTGCTTCATCCGGCGCGCTGGGCCCATGTCCGCGTAGATGATTTTGACTTCACCATAATAAGTCTGCATCTCACATACAAGCAGGGGGATACCAAGGAATCGAAGCGGGAGCTACTCAATATCCTAGCCTGGTTGGAGCAGTACTTTAAGGACCCCAATAACGACCCGGACGTCATTCTTGCCGGTGATTTTAATCTGCCATCGAGTAAAGGGAAAGCTTTGAGCAAGCGAAAGAAAGAGGCCTCCTTCATGACCCTAGACTCAATAATCCAGGAGCATGGCAAATTTCTTGCTGGACCCCGCAAGCTGTCAGTATTAATTGACGAGCCAACTTCGCGATCAAGGAAAGGGGCAGGCAACAACTACGACCACTTCATCCTTACGCAGAGCGCCCTTGAGCGGCTAATATCGGCGGATAGGGTGCCGATGGAAATCGTTGACAAAGTTGACGCTGGTAAGGATGTTCGCGTTTCGGACCATTACCCGATAGTGGCTACCTTTTGCACTCAATACAGGCCGTAACTGTCCTTCAAATCCAGGCAGCAAGGAAAGGCTGCTAATAAGTCGATAATGGAGCCTGGCGCCCATTAGAGGAGACTTCCATACATCCTTGAGATTTTGGTCGCCGGGAACTGCTATAGGTCAATTCTCACTTCTTGTGCAGGTGTGCAGGTAGGGTCCGGCTCCACTACCCGGCCGAGCGGCTGCATGGTATAGACAAGGGTATGGGGTATATATATATAGACTTAAATCAGTTAGGTATAGAGAGTAGTTACTAAGAGTTATATACTAGATATACCGTAAGATAAGGGGGGCGCGCGCCTTCGTATCTTTAGGTGTGTCCTCCTGCAAAGCTATTTCCCGTACAGACCTTAAGGCGCTGGCTCTTAGCCAGCCGCTCGACGAGCCGCTGGCGCTTGCCCTGGAAGTCTCCGGCCCCGACCCTCTAAAGGATTCAATCCTCTCCGTAGCTTGGTCCGACGGCTCCCCAGAGCCGTCCTGGTTCCAGCTTACCAATGATGCCGACCGCGAAGCCCTCGCCAGTTTCCTTTCCCAACGGTCACTAATCCTTTATGATTCCGCCCGCTGTTCTACCTTCATGCAGCAAGCCGGGATAACTCCCAACATCTTTAGCGACCCCAAGCTGATGCGGTTCGCGCTCAATCCTTCAAGCTCGCTGACCCTAAAAGCCTTACTGCTACGCTACGTCGAGTTCGCAGTGTTGGACTCAATCCCGGACACGCTCGATATCGGCATTGTCGTGGCTCCGGAAGGCTTGCTCTCCGATAACAGTGAACTCCTCGGCCTGGTTGCGGAGGCAACCAGGCTCCTCCACAACAAGCTTTACGATAGCCTCCATTGGGCCACCTCGGTTTACCAGGAAGAGCTCTCTATTGCTCCAATATGCACGGAAATGATCCTTTTTGGCATCCGAATCCTTTTTGAAGCTCTCCAGGAGAAGATTTCGGGTCTAGAGGCTGCTATAGAGGAGCTAGAGGCCAAATTGACTTCCATGACGACGTTAATAGGGGTTACTAATAGCGATTTTTCAATCAATTGGGATTCCCCGGGAGATATTCGCAAACTCCTTCTTTCACTTGGAGTCGAACTCAGAAATCATACGGCAGGCGGTAAGTTATCCGTCTCCAAGGATATCCTAACTGGCTTTTCCGCATCTCAGCCTATCATCCCGGTACTGCTGGAGTATCGGCACATGGTAAAGCTCCACGGGATTTGCCGCACACTCAAACGGTTTTACAACCCAGGCACAGAAGCCATTCATTGCTTATGGCTACAGACCGGGGTTCCTACTGGCAGGTTCCGATCAAAGAGTCCTAACCTCCAACAGATACCGGACTTCATCCGTTCGGTATTCGTCCCACGGCCCGAGCACTATTTCCTCTCTATAGACTTTGACCAACTTGAGTACCGCATCCTGGCCGCCTGCGCCGGAGAGACCGCCTTGGTTGAGTCCCTTAAGCGGGGGGAGGACATTCATCGCAAGACGGCAGCTCTTATGCTCGGGCTCCCGGTGTTTAATGTTTCATCTGAACAGCGGGCTATGGGAAAGCAGCTTGGCTACTCCCAACTCTACGGTAGCGGCCCCAGTGGCCTTGCTCATAAGCTGAACATCCCAACGAGCAGGGCTAACGCCTTACTTGACCAGTACTTTGCCGCGGTGCCTCGGCTGGTAGCATTCCTGGATACCCTACAGCAGCGAGCCCTATCCACCGGTTATGTTGAAAGCTATTACGGTCGTCGTAGGCCTCTTCCGGAGATATCCAGCTCCAATGGAAAGCTCCGTGCCTTCGGGATGCGCAGTGCGGTGAATGGCTTCGCCCAATCGACGGCTGCTGACGTCGCCAAGGAGTCCATGATTCGTTTGGCTCCCGTCCTGCGCTCTTACGGCGCCCGGATGCTTGTCCAGCTTCACGACGGGCTCCTAATAGAAGTCCCCAATGGTATCTCTCCCGAAGTATTGGTTCCAAAGGTTAAAGCTGCCGCCGAGACAGAAATCGAGGGCCTACCTTTAACTGTTTCTGCCTCCATCGGTCCCACTTGGCACGACTTAAAGAAACTATAGAAAGCCTCTGGTAAGTTTGTGACTTGCCCTCGTATATTTGTGGCATGTCTCGTTTGCCTTTAGACCAGATAGCGCCGATGCTAGCCTGTGACCTGCGGGACCTGCCGCCAGCAGAGCAGGAACGCATCTGGGCCAGTCCTGACTTCATTGCCGAAGAGAAGTTCAATGGTGTTCGCGGGCTGCTTCACATAGGCAGGAAAGAGAACCGAATCAGTACCCGGTGTCTAAGCAAGCGCACGGGGCTCTACTCAGAGAAAAGCGACCACTTCCCGCACCTTCGCAACCTACCCTTGGATTTCTTGGATGGCACCGTCATTGACGGCGAAATCTTGATGAACAAGTCCAGGATGTTCACTGGCGAAACCTTTGCCTGCGGTACGCTCTCCTGCACAATGGCGTTATGCAACGCTTCCCCAGAGAAAGCCTTCGTTCTCCAGCAGGAGGAAGGGTATGCCAGTTTCCAGGCTTTCGATATCCTCTGCTACAAGGGGGAAAGTCTTGAAAGCCAGCCCTTCTGGAAGCGCCGCCTGCTCCTGGAGAAGCTCTTCTCCGAGACGGCAGCCAAGGGAGTAGACCTGACCTCCCTGAACCTGGCAACACAGGTCTCCCACGATAAACGGGACTTCTATGAGGCTGTGCTGTCCTCCGGTGGGGAAGGGGTTATGCTCAAACAGAAGGATGCGGTATATCAACATGTCGGTCGCTCCAAGGGGATGCTGAAGGCCAAGCGCTTCCTGACGGTGGACGGCTTTATCGTCGGGTCCACTTCCGGCAAGAATGGGAATGCAGGGATGGTAGGGAGCCTGCTAATCGGCGCATATGACCTCTGCACCGATACAGTCCGGGAAATAGCAGGAGTCTCACCGTCTGACTTAAGCCTCGGCAAGAACAGTAATCTGCGGCGTGCCATGACCGTCCTAAAAGACGGCAAGCCATGCCTTGCTCCCGGTTTCCTGAATAGAGTCGTCGAGATAGAGGCGTTCCAGTGGAACAACTGGAGGCTTGTGCATGCGAAGATACTGCGCTTTAGGGATGACAAAGCTCCGCAGGACTGCGTTGTTGACTTCCTGGGGATGGAGGAATAATTATGCGTTGGAAGACCGGTGATAAATGTGTCTTAGACGAGACTGTGTTCAATCGCTTTATCAAGTCGTTCGGCTCGGATGTCTGCCGGGCTCAGGAAGTCTATACAGTGGTTGATGCTGACCCATGCCAGGCGGTGGTGATTATCTCCG
>MGVB01000038.1 GCA_001800275.1 Elusimicrobia bacterium RIFOXYA12_FULL_57_11 | reverse complement strand
GGCGAAGGGGAAGTGACCGGTGCCCGGTGACCGGAGTTTATCCGTCACTGACACCAGCTACCAACTACTGAATACTATGGGTCAAAAAATTCATCCCAAAGGTTTAAGGCTCGGCTACATACAGGACTGGCAGTCGCGCTGGTTCTCTCTTAAGAAAATGCCGGAACTGATCCGTGAAGATTTTGAAATTCGGGCCATGGTCACCGAGCGTTTTCACCTCGCTTCTGTCAGCTGGGTGGATATTGAGCGCGCGGGCGCTTACCTTAAGGTCAGCATCCATACCGCCAGGCCGGGCATTGTTATCGGCCGCAAAGGTACCGACATCGAGAACCTGAAAAAAGACGTGGAGAAACTTACCGGCCGCAAGGTTTTCATCAACGTGTCCGAGATAAAAATACCGGAGATGGATCCCCGCCTCGTGGGTCAATCCATAGCCCAGCAGCTTGAGAAGCGCATTTCTTTCAAGCGCGCCATCAAGCGCGGTATGGAGCGCACCATGGCTTCCGGCGCTCTCGGAATCAAGGTGATGGCTTCCGGCCGCCTTGGCGGCGCGGAAATAGCGCGCAGGGAGTGGTTCCGCAAGGGGCGCGTTCCCCTGCAGACGATTTCGGCGGATATCGATTACGGCCTTACCGAGGCCAACACCACGATGGGCAAGATCGGGATAAAAGTGTGGATCTTCAAGAAACTTTTCTTCGCAAAGACACCCCGTGAACTGCGCGAGCAGTTGATGCGCATGGAAGCGGAAAACCCGACACAGATCGCGGTGATGGACGAATCCGCGCAGGCGCGCCGCGAGGCGCAGCCGGGCGCTTAAGGCATTGTGAATCCGGAATTTAAGGAGATTTAGCCATGTTGATGCCCAAAAGAGTAAAATACCGCAAAACGCATTCAGCCCCGCGCATAAAGGGTTTTGCGAAAAGCGGCACGACGCTCGCTTTCGGTCAGTTCGGACTTAAAGCGCTTGAGCCGCGCTGGATAACAGCCCGGCAGATAGAAGCCTGCCGTGTCTGTATCGTGCGTTATCTCCGCAAAAAGGGAAAGATCTGGATACGTATTTTCCCGGACAAGGCCATCACCAAGCATCCCGCCGAAACCCGCATGGGTAAAGGTAAGGGCGCCCCCGATCATTGGGTGGCGGTGGTGAAGCCTGGCCGGATGCTGTTCGAGGTGGAAGGCCTGGACCTGGATACCGCGAAAGAGGCTTTCATCAGGGCCGGCCATAAGCTGCCCATCAGGACGCGGTTCGTGTCCCGGGACGAAAATTAATTCAGCCGAGCAAGGAGCCTCGTCGTTATTATGAAAAGAAAAGACAAAGAAAATCTGAAAGGCATGTCGGACGCAGAACTGAAAGTGCAGGCTTCTGACCTTAAGAAAAACATATTCCAGCTCAAGTTCAAGCGCATTACGGCGCCCGTGGAAAATCCGGTGCAGATGCGTCTTGCCCGCCGCAAGATAGCCCTGATAAACACCGTGCTCCGGCAGAGAGAGCTGGCCGTCGCAAAAACCGCCGCCGAGGTTAAAAAATGATGAATCAAGATTCCGAAAACAGGCCCAAAAGAAAGGTTTTACGCGGATTGGTGGTGTCGGATAAGATGGCAAAGACCCGCGTGATCAGCGTAGAACATGTGGTCAAACACGCTTTTTACGACAAGACCCTGAGGCGTAACCATAAGTTTTACGCCCACGATGAAGCCAACGAATCCAAAAGTGGAGACCTGGTAGAGATAGTCAGCCCCCGGCCCCTGTCAGCCCTTAAGCGCTGGCGGATAAGCCGTATAGTCGAGAAGGCCGCGCGGTAAGTTCCCGTCCGGCCCCCGCTGAGCGCGGAGGCAGGGCAGAATAACCCCGGTCGAAATGGAGAAAGCTTTATGATACAGTTGAGATCAATGCTGAACGTTGCCGATAATTCCGGAGCGAGAAAGCTCATGTGCTTCCACGTTATGGGCGGCAGCTACCGCCGTTACGCCTTTCTGGGAGACATCGTGGTGTGTTCCGTGAAAGAAGCCACCCCTCATGCCGCCATTAAAAAAGGCGAAGTCGTTAAGGCCGTGGTGGTCAGGGTAAGAAAGGAGATTCGCCGCCGGGACGGGTCTTATATAAGGTTTGACGACAACGCCGTTTGTGTTATAGATGAGAACGGCGAGCCCAAAGGTACCCGGGTCTTCGGCCCGGTAGCCAGGGAATTGCGCGCCAGAAACTTCCTCAAAATAGTTTCATTGGCGCCGGAAGTCATTTAAAAGGCGGGAATTATGCTGAAACTAAAGAAAAAAGACATGGTCCTTGTGATCGCCGGCCGTGATAAAGGTAAAAAAGGCGAGATAAAAGAAATTAAATCCGGGGCCAAGAAAGTGGTGGTAATGGGCGTAAACATAGTGTTTAAGCATAAAAAGACCACCAAGGATAAGCCGGGGGGTATTCATAAGCTTGAGGCTCCGCTTGATATCTCGAATGTCAGGCTGGTCTGTCCCAAGTGCGCCAAGCCGGCGGGCGTAAAGGTTTTGTTCCAGGGCGGCAGCAAGCTGCGCGCCTGCAAGAAATGCGGTGAAGTCATAGTTTAAAAAGAGGTAATTTTAATGGCGAAGGAAAACAAGCAGGACAACAAGCCGGAAAAGAAACTGGACAAAAAACCGGTTCACCAGCAGGAAAAGAAGAACAAGGAAATCCACCAGAAGGCCCAGCAGTCGTCCGTGGTGCTGGCGCATGGGGCGGTGGCGCCTCTCCCCAAGGATTATAAGGTCCGCCTGAAAGACGCCTATTCGGCCCAGGTGCTGCCGGCGCTGATGAAGGACTTTAACCTGGCTTCTCCCATGGCGGCCCCCAAGATAAAGAAAATAGTCATCAATATCGGAGTCAGTGAAGCCAAGGAAAATATCCAGGCCCTGGACCTTGCCAAGGAAGATCTTACCCTGATATCGGGGCAGACTCCCCAGATCCGCCGCGCAAAGAAGTCGATCTCTAACTTCAAGCTCCGCGAGGGCATGCCTATCGGCGTCCGCGTGACGCTTCGCGGGATCAGGATGTTCGAGTTCCTGGATCGTTTCATTTCCCTGTCCGTGCCCAGGATCCGTGACTTCCAGGGTTTTGACCCCCGGCTTTTTGACGGGCGCGGCAACCTTAACATCGGGCTTAAAGAGCACCACATATTCCCGGAAGTCAACATGGAGAAATCCCCCAAGGCGCGCGGGATGAACATCACCTTCGTGACGACTGCAGGCGACAATAAGAAAGGTCAGGCTTTGCTTGAGTATCTCGGCCTGCCGTTCAAGAAACCCAAGGTTGAGCAGCAGCGCGCTTAAGGATAAAGGAGAAGATTTATGGCTACATATGCTTGGATGGCGAAGATGCGCAAACCGCAGAAGTTCTCCACGCGCTTTAGGAACCGCTGCCAGATCTGCGGCCGGCCGCGCGCGTATTACCGCGACTTCGGCCTGTGCAGGATCTGCCTGAGGAAAATGGCCCATGAAGGTCTCATCCCGGGGCTGCGGAAGTCAAGCTGGTAAAGTTTCGGTCGCGGGTTACGGGGCGGCGCTTGCGCGCAAGCGGCTGAACACCGGGGCCTGTCTCAAAGGTTTTAAGATTACGAGGTGAAAAAATGGATCCGATATCGAACATGCTGATTTCAATAAAGAACGCCGCCGCCAAGCGGAAAGAGCGGGTTGATGTGCCGTTTTCCGGCATAAAATTCGGGATGATAAAACTCCTGAAAGAAGAAGGGTTTGTTTCCAATTACAAGGTGCTGGACCCGAAGGTGGACAAAACCATAGACCGGCGCGGCGTAATACGCGTTACCCTTAAATACACGCTGGATAAACAGCCGGTCATAGTCGGCATACGGCGCGTTTCCAAGCCTGGGCTGCGCGTCTATCGCGCGCACGACAATATGCCGCGCGTCCGCGCCGCTTTTGGTGTGACTATCCTGTCAACTTCAAAAGGCCTGCTTACGGATGCCGAGGCCAAAAAGCAGAAAGTCGGCGGCGAAGTGCTTTGTCAGGTGTGGTAACCCCCACGCATCAGGATGCGGCGCCGGGGGGCGGAAGTCGAAAGAGCGGGAACTGATTTATAAAGAGGTAATAAACATGAGCAGAATTGGAAAAAAACCGGTTGCGCTTCCGGAGAAAGTAAAAGCCAGGGTGGATGGCAGGAAAGTGCTGGTGGAAGGGCCGCTGGGAAAACTTTTCTTCTCGCTTCCCGACGGCATAAACGCCGACGTGAAAGATGCCAACATTATCATGAGCGTGGCGCCTGGGGCCGCGGATAAGGGCGCCCTTTTCGGCACCGCCCGGGCCCGTGTGAACAATATGGTTTCAGGCGTGACCAAGGAATTCGAGAAAGTCCTCGAGATAAGCGGGGTCGGTTTCAAGGGCGCGGTAGAGGGTAACAAAGTCAGCATGCAGCTGGGTTTTTCTCATCCGGTAATCCTGGACATCCCCCAGGGTATCCATATGTCTTTCGATCCCAAGCAGGTCGTGCTTACCATTAAAGGCATTGACCGGGAAGTTGTGGGCAACCTTGCGGCCCAGATAAAACGGATCAAGCCCCCGGAACCTTACAAGGGGACCGGCATAAAGTACCGTGGTGAACACATAATCCGCAAAGCCGGCAAGACGGCGGCAGGAGCCAGCGGCGGTGCGGCGGGCGGCGCGGCGGGTGGCGCGGCCAAGAAGTAATTTTCAGGTAAACAGAGGTTGAACTATGATAAGCAAACATGAAAGATATGAATTCAGGAAAGTGCGTTCCAGGAACCAGCTGTTCAAGAGCGGTATAAACCGCCTGCGGCTGAGCGTTTACCGAAGCGCGAAATATCTCTACGCTCAGGTTGTGGACGATAAGAACGGGACCACCCTTGCCGCGGCCTCTAGCCTTGATAAGGAACTCAAGGGCAAGTTGAAGTCCGGCAAAAGTGTGGCTTCTGCCAAGGTTGTCGGCAACCTCCTGGGGAAGCGGGCCATAGCCAAGGGCGTAACCGAAGTCTGTTTCGACCGGGGCGGAAGGATTTACCACGGCCGCATCAAATCTTTGGCTGACGGCGCGCGGGAAGCCGGTCTGAAATTTTAACAGGAGAAGATAAAAATGCTAAGAAACCAGAAACAGCTTAAGACCTCGAAAGAACTCAACGCCCAGGGCGGGCCTCGTCCCGCCGGCGACCCCATGGAACTGGACCTGACCAACGCTAAAGAAGAGAAAGCGGTGGTCGTGGTGATAAACCGCGTCACGAAGGTGGTCAAGGGCGGCAAGCGCTTCTCGTTTAATGCTTTAGTTGTTGTTGGCGATAATAACGGCAAGGTCGGGGTAGGCCTGGGGAAATCCAACGAGGTACAGACCGCCATACAGAAAGGCACCGCCGGCGCCAAGAAAGAAATGATGCAGTTCCCGCTGATAGATTCCACCATCCCCCATGAAGTGGAGGGGAATTTCGGCGCCGGGCATGTCTGGATGAAGCCCGCCATGAAAGGCACCGGCCTTATGGCCGGCGGCGGCGTGCGCGCGGTCCTTGAAGCGGCCGGGGTGAAGAACATCCTCACCAAGAATATCGGCGCCAGAAATGCCTTCAATACGGTTTACGCCACCATGGACGCGCTTAAGCGTCTCAAGAGCAGGGAAGAAGTAATGAAGATCAGAGGAGATAAATAATATGGTCGGACTTAACAATCTCAGGCCCAAACCGGGGTCTTTTCATAAACGCAAGCGTCTCGGCACCGGGCAGGGTTCCGGTCATGGCCAGACCTCTACCCGCGGCCAGAAGGGACAGAATTCCACTTCCGGCGGTACCAAGCGCGTGGGATTTGAAGGCGGCCAGACGCCGCTGCTGCGCCGTATTCCCAAGAGCGGGTTCAGCAACGCCCGGTTCCGCACCGAATACGAATGGGTGAACATTTCCTCCCTTGAGAAATATTTCCCGGCCGGCGCCGCGGTGACCCCGGCGGACCTGCTTAAGCGCAGGCTGGTAAAGCACGATACACTGGTCAAGATTCTCGGCAACGGTGAACTTACGAAAG
Source organism: Elusimicrobia bacterium RIFOXYA12_FULL_57_11 (assembly GCA_001800275.1). Classification (GTDB taxonomy): domain Bacteria; phylum Elusimicrobiota; class Elusimicrobia; order Elusimicrobiales; family UBA9959; genus UBA9959. The sequence continues at coordinate 8,506 of MGVB01000038.1, read as the reverse complement.
CGCTTAATGTGACGGCGCACTCGTTCTCAAAGGGCGCGGCCGAGAAAATAACCAAAGCTGGTGGAAAAACCGCTTTGCTGGTCGGGCGCAAAGACGCTAAATTCGCGGAGATCAAGTCCCAGGCCGCCGCCAGAAAGAAACTTAAAACGGAAAAGAAATAATGCAAAACGTAACCGATATTCTCAAAATAGAGGAACTCAAAAAGAGGATATTATTCGTGCTGGGCGCCCTGGCGGTTTACCGCCTGGGCGCGGTTATCCCCATTCCCGGGATCAATACGGCCGCCCTCCAGGCTATCTTCGCGGCGCAGTCGGGCTCCATCCTGGGGTTCCTCGATATTTTCTCCGGCGGGGCTTTGGGGCGTTTCTCCATCTTCTCGCTGGGCGTCATGCCCTATATCAATGCCTCCATTATAATGAGCCTGGTGCAGGGTGCCCATGTGTTCCCTGTCCTTGACCGGCTTCAGAAAGAGGGGGAAACCGGCCGGCGCAAGATCGTGCAGTTTACGCGCTATTTCACGTTAGCTCTGGCTACCCTGCAGTCCATCGGGCTGACCCTGGCCATGACCAAGATGGAGGCCGGAGGCGGGCCGTCGATAGTTCTTAATCCCACCTTCAGTTTCTACTTTGTAACCGTGCTTACGCTGGTGACCGGCACCGTCTTTGTAATGTGGCTGGGCGAGCAGATAACCGAACGCGGCATCGGCAACGGGATTTCCCTGATTATTTTTGCCGGCATAGTCAACGGGCTTCCCAGCGCGGTTATGGGCATGATAAAGCTGATACAGATCGAAGAAATCGGCCTGCTTACGGGCCTGCTCATCGTAGCGATGGTCCTGTTGGTTACGGCCTTCGTTATCTGGGTGGAAACCGCGCAGCGCAAGATACCTGTTCAGTACGCCCAGCGCATGGTGGGCCGCAAAATGTACGGAGGGGCTTCCACTTTCCTGCCGCTCAAGGTGGATCAGTCCGGCGTTATCGCCGTAATTTTCGCGGTTTCACTCCTGAGCGTTCCTTATACCATCGGGTCGTTCAACCCGGGCGCGCCCTGGGCGCAGAAACTGATGAGCCTGATGGGGCACACCAGCCTGCTTTACCAGCTGGTCTATGTGGGCCTCATTATCTTCTTCTGTTATTTTTATAATTCCGTCAGCATCAATCCCAAGGATCTCGCCGAGAACATGAAGAAATGGGGCGGATTTATTCCGGGGATCAGGCCGGGTGAACCGACCGCGGCCCATATTGAGTGGGTCCTTAACAGGATCACTCTTGCCGGCGCGCTTTTTGTGTCCCTGATAGCCGTTCTACCGGATTACCTGCGGGTAAAGTTCAATGTCCCCTTCTATTTCGGCGGGACCTCGCTGCTTATCGTGGTGGGGGTGGCGCTGGACACCGTGGCCCAGACCGAGGCTCACCTCGTTATGCGCAACTATGAGGGTTTTTATAAAAACTCCAAAGTGAAAGGCCGTTGGTTTAACGTCGGGACCTGAGGCGGATAATGAACGTCATTCTTTTAGGATACCCCGGCTCCGGGAAAGGTACGCAGGCGAAAGTGCTTGCTCAGAAGTTCGGGCTTTTCCATGTTTCCACCGGGGATATTTTCCGGGAAGAGCTGGCGAAGAAAACCCCGCTGGGGCAGGAGGTCGCGGGTTACCTTTCCGCCGGCCGCCTGGTGCCGGATAAACTTGTGCTTGAAGTGCTGAAAACCCGGCTCGCGACGGAAACCCGGGGACTGCTTTTTGACGGTTTCCCGCGCACGGTGGAGCAGGCCGAGGGCCTGGACTCCTGGCTGGATTCACGCAGCATGGCCGTGGACGCTGTTATTTTTATAAATGTTCCAGAGGCGGAAGTGGCCAAGCGGCTGGGAGACCGGCGCACCTGCCTGGGCTGCGGAAAAATTTACAACATGGGAACCCGGCCCCCCGCCAAGGCGGATGCCTGTGATGTGTGCGCCAAGAAACTTATTACCCGCGAAGATGATAAACCCGAAGTCATAATCCGGCGTCTGCAGGTATACAGGGACCAGACGGAACCGCTCCTGGCGTATTACAGGGCTTCCGGCAATTTTAATGAAGTTGACGGCGGGCGGAACCCTGAGAGCGTAGCCGCTGACATTGCGGGTATGCTTAAAGGAAAATGATAGACATAAAGACCCCGCGGGACCTGGCCAGCATGCGCAGGGCATCTCGCGTGGTCGCAAAAACGCTCGGGCTGCTGAAAATTCTCGTGAAGCCGGGTGTCAGTACCGCGGAGTTGGACAGGTTCGCTGAAGGTAAGCTGCGCGAACTGGGAGCGGTGCCGGCCTTTCTCGGTTATCGCGGGTATCCGGCTACTCTCTGTGTTTCGATAAACGAAGAAATAGTCCACGGTATCCCCAGCGAAAAACGGATCGTGCGGGAAGGCGACATCGTCAGCCTCGATCTGGGCGCTGTTTGCGACGGGTTTTACGGTGATGCCGCCCTGACCACGGGCGCCGGAAGTGTTTCCGCGCAAGCTCTGAGGCTCATGGAGGCGACGGAGCTTTCGCTGGCCAGGGCGCTGGCGCAGGTTAAGCCCGGGGCTAGGATAGGTGATCTTTCTCACGCCGTGGAAGAGTGCGCGGCGGAAAATGGCATGTCGGTCGTCAGGGAATTTACCGGGCACGGCATAGGACGGAGGCTTCATGAGGAGCCCTCTATCCCTAATTTCGGGAAGCCCGGTGCCGGGCCGGTGTTAAAGGCCGGGATGACCCTTGCCGTGGAGCCGATGCTGTGCCTGGGCAAAGCGGGGATAGTTATAAAAAACGACGGCTGGACCGCGGTTTCAGCTGACGGGAGCATGGCCGCCCACTACGAACACACGGTGGCCGTTACCGAAAATGGATTTGAGATCTTGAGCGCTGTTATTTAAGTGCGGTGAGCGGTGGTCCGCTTATTTTGTATAATATATCAATATGTCAGAAAACAGTGAAAAAATAGAAGTGGAAGGCATTGTAAAAGAATCCCTCCCTAACGCTACTTTCAGGGTGGAGATCTCTCCGGGCAAGGTGATTCTCGGCATCATCTCCGGTAAAATGCGCATACATCACATAAAAATATTGCCCGGAGACAAAGTCCGGCTTGAACTTTCTCCCTATGATCTAAGCAAGGGCCGGATAGTGTACCGGGAAAAATAACCCGTCATTTTTTTTATATAAAGAGGTGCGTTAAATGAAAGTAAGGGCCAGTGTAAAAAAGATTTGCGTGAAGTGTACCATCGTCAAACGCAAAGGCGTTGTGCGGGTTATTTGTACCGATCCCCGCCATAAACAGCGTCAGGGCTGATTTGAAGGCTGAAGAGCTGCGCTCTGCGGGCTCTGCGGCAGGTGACGCGAAAGAACGGCAGTGTCAGGATTGCGGCACTCTGAAAACTGAATTCTTAAGGAGAGGTTATGGCACGAATAGCGGGCGTTGATTTGCCCAAAGAGAAAAAATTATGCGTGGCGCTGGCCTGCGTTTACGGTCTAGGCCGCCCGCTGGCGGAAAAAATACTGGAAGGATTGAAGAACCAGATTGCCCCCGGCATCAGGGTCAAGGACCTCAATGAGGACCAGGTGGGACTGCTGAATTCGGTTATCGCCAAGGAATATAAGGTTGAGGGTGAACTCCGCAGGGAGATTACCGCCAATATGAAGCGGTACGTTGAGATAAACAGCTATCGCGGGTACAGACACAGAAGGAATCTCCCATCCCGCGGACAGCGTACACGTACCAACGCCAGGACGCGCCGCGGCAGACGGCGGACGGTTGGAGCGGCCGCGAAGGCGGCCCCCGCAGCGGCCAAGGCTTAAACCGGAAACTCAGGTTCCGGAGGCGGGCGCAGCCGGCCGCTTCCGCAGATTTTGACTCGGTACAAGGAGAAAGTTATGGCAGAGGAAAATAAAGGTCCGCAACCCCAGGACGGGGCGAAGAAGATGGAGCAGAAACCCCAGGTCAAGCGACGTTTGCGCACGGTGGCGTTCGCCCGCGTTTACATAAATTGCTCTTTCAATAACACGCTTATCACCTTTACCGATGAAAAGGGGAACGTTATCGCCTGGTCCACTTCCGGCGGGAACGGGTTCAGGGGCACAAAGAAAGGCACTCCTTTCGCGGCCCAGATAACCGCTTCGAAAGCTTCCGCCCGCGCGGCGGAGTACGGCGTTAAGCAGGCCATGGTGCTGGTGAGCGGCCCCGGCCCCGGCCGCGAAACGGCGATCCGCGGTATTGCCGCAAGCGGTATTCACGTAGTGTCCATAAAGGATATTACGCCGATACCGCACAACGGCTGCCGGCCGCCCAAAGCGCGCAGAGTTTAAAGCAATGGACAGCGCGCGGCGGTCGGCAGGAAGCTGACCGCGCGAACTGCCCGCTGAGCACTAAGTATTTTTGGAGGATTAATGTCGAGATATACCGGACCCAGTTGCAAGAAATGCCAGAAGTTAAGCCAGAAAATGTTCCTCAAGGGGACAAAGTGTTTTACGAACTGTCTCGTCGACCGACAGAAGGCCGTAAAGGAAAAGCGCTTTACCTCCGGCCCCAGGAACAAGATGTCGGACTACGGCAAACACCTGCGCGAGAAACAGATAGCCCGCCTTACCGCGCAGATCGGCGAAAACCAGTTTAAAAGGTTTTTCACGAAAGCCTCAAAAGATAAGGGGCAGACCGGGGAAGCTCTGCTGCGCTTCCTGGAAGTGCGGCTTGATAACATTGTCCGGCGCATGGGATTCGCTGTTTCCCTGAAAGCCGCCCGGCAGATAGTCAACCACGGGCATATAAAGGTCAACGGGCGCTGTGTTTCAATCCCGTCCTGTCTGCTTAAGCCGGGAGACGAGGTTTCGATAGACCCTAAAACCGCAGAGACCGTGCTGGTAAAGCAGGGGCTTGAACACGCGGAGAAAACGGCACAGCGGCCCAGTTTTATTTCCTGGAACGCCGCCACAAAGACGGGCAAGCTGGTGCGCTGGCCGGATCGCGCGGAATCCAGCATATCCGTGAACGAGCAGCTGATCGTAGAATTCTATTCCAAGTAAGCGAGGTTTTTATAAATGTCCACTTTCTCTAAACAACTTGTAATTCCTGAAATCCTGGGCGTGGAAGATAAGTCCAAGACCAACAACTACGCCAAGTTCACCGCCGAGCCGTATGAAAAAGGCTACGGGCACACTATCGGTAATTCCCTGCGCCGCATCCTGCTGTCGAGTCTTGAGGGCGCCGCGGTGGTAGCCGTGCGCATCAAGGGCGTCAGGCATGAGTACGCCGCCATCAACGGCGTACAGGAAGATGTCGTTAACATCGTTCTGAACCTGAAAAAACTTCGCGTACGGCTTAAGGGCGAAGGCCCTGAGACCGTGATGATCTCTGTCAAGGGCAAAAAAGAAGTGAAGGCTTCCGATATCCGCGAGAATGCGAATGTGGAAGTGATAAATAAGGGCCTTGTTATCGCCCATGTGGAGTCCGGCGCGGAATTTGAAGCCGAACTGGAGATTTCCAGGGGAGCCGGGTACCTGACTTCCGACGAGATACGCGGCCGGATGAACCTGCCTGCCGATTTTATCCCCATGGACGCGATATTCTCGCCCATACAGAAAGTGCATTATACGGTAGAGAACGCCCGCGTAGGGCAGCGTACGGACTACGACAAGCTTGTTCTGGAGGTGTGGACTGACGGGACCGTCAGCCCCTCCGATGCGGTAAACCGCACCGCCGCGCTGCTGCGCCGTTCTATAATGCCCTTCCTCCCCGCGGAAGAAGCGTCAAAAGAACCCGCCAGGGCCAGCGAGGCCGCAAAGAGCGAGGGCGGAGGAGAATTGACGGGCAAACTCGACCAGGGTGTGGATATGATCGAGCTTTCATCGCGCGCTTCCAACTGCCTCAAGGTGGCCGGAATACGCACCATCGGGGAGCTGGTCAGGAAATCCGAAGGCGACCTGCTTTCCGTGAAAAATTTCGGACAGAAGTCTCTGGACGAGATCAAGGATAAATTGAAAGAAATGGGGCTTGATCTGGGGATGAAAATAGATTAACCGCGGTTCGCAAGAGGGAACGCTTATGATAAAAAATCTGGGTACAAGCAAGCTGTCTATGACCGGGTCTCACCGCCGGGCCATGTTTTCAAATATGGCCACGAGCCTCCTGCTGCACGAGAAGGTGCAGACCACGCTGCCTAAGGCTAAAGAGCTGGTCCGCGTGGCCGACCACGTTATAACTGACGCCAAGAACGGGCGCCACGTGGAAGTGCGCCGCATAATCAAGGACAAGGCTGTTTACCATAAAATTTTCGATGTCCTGGCGCCCCGTTACAAAGAACGCCCCGGCGGTTTTGCCCGCATACTTAAACTCGGCCAGCGCAAGGGCGACGCCGCTCAGATAGCGCTGGTAAAACTGGTGTAGGAATGTTCGATTATTTCTTCAGCCTCTTTTCTAACGATATCGGCATAGATCTTGGCACGGCCAATACCCTTGTTTATGTTAAGGGCAAGGGAATTGTCCTGCGCGAGCCATCCGTGGTTGCGATAGATAAAAGCAGGCGTAAAGTGCTGGCGGTAGGCGCGGAGGCCAAGCTGATGCTTGGCCGGACGCCTTCCCATATCACTGCCGTGCGCCCGCTGCGCAACGGCGTTATCGCGGATTTTGAAGTTACGCAGGAGATGATAAAGTATTTTATCCGGAAAGTGCATAACCGCCGCAGCCTTCTGCATCCCAGGATCGTCATAGGGATCCCCTCAAGCATAACGGAAGTAGAAAAGCGCGCGGTGCAGGAATCGGCTGAACAGGCCGGCGCGCGCGAGGTGATACTGATAGAAGAGCCGATGGCGGCCGCCATAGGTTCCGACCTGCCGGTTTCCGAGCCCCACGGCAGCATGATCTGCGACATAGGCGGCGGCACCACCGAGGTGGCCGTGATCTCTCTGGGCGGCATGGTGGTAACCAATTCAATAGACGTCGCCGGCGACGAGATGGATGATTGCATAGTCCAGTTTTTCCGGCGCAAGCATAACCTGGTTATAGGTGAAACGACAGCGGAAGAAGTGAAAATACAGATAGGTTCAGTTTTCCCGTTAAAAGAAGAAAAGACCATTGAAGTGAAAGGCCGGGACCAGGCGAAAGGCCTGCCCAAGACGATTCTTGTGACTTCGGAAGAAATAAGGCAGGCCCTGATGGAGCCTGTCCAGCTTATTGTGGACGTTATCAAGCAGGTGCTGGAAGAGACGCCGCCGGAACTTTCCTCTGACCTTGTGGACAGGGGTATGGTGCTGGCGGGCGGGGGATCGCTGCTTCGCGGCTTCCCCGAGCTCATCCGGCAGGAAACCGAATTGCCCGTCCACAGGGCTGCCGATCCTCTTAGCTGTGTCGCCTTGGGCTGCGGTAAGTATCTTGAAGAGCTGGACCGGATCCAGCAGAGGCCCGAGTTCCTGAAACCTTACCGCTGACCTGTACTGTTCTCCGCGGGGGAACGTGCGGCGGCCGTCCGGGTGCAGGTGCTCTACAGGACAGGCGATGAGCAGAGAAAAAGACGCAGCTAATTACGCGGTAGTGTTTTTTACCGCCATTTCCGTCCTCCTGTTGTTATTCCCCGTTTCAAAAATAGCGCACACCGTCAGGATAGCTGTAAGCTACAGCCTTTATCCCTCGCTTCATTACGGGGCGAGATACACGCACTATATCCGCAATGTTCCGGACAATTTTGTGCGGTTGCTGGAAACAGATCAGGAGAACCGTGCCCTTAAGGAAAAAGTGAGGGTTCTCGAGGTCCGCTTGCAGAGCGCCGCGGCATTGGAAGCCGAGAATGAGCGCCTGGCCGTAGGCATGCGGCTTTCCCGGGCGCTGCCATGGGCCGGCTCCTGGGCCAGGGTCATTAATAAAACCCCGGCGGATTGGTATGGTTCTTTCTTTATTGATAAGGGCAGCGATCACGGTATTGCTGTCAATGACGCGGTGCTTGGGATAGAGGGCGGCCGCGCCGGAGTGGCCGGCCGGATCTTCGAGGTTTATCCAAAGTTCTCAAAGGTCCTGTTGCTGACCAACAGCGCGGCTTCGGCGGTTTGTTCACTCGCGCCCGACGGGCTGGAGGCCCTGGTCGAGGGGAAGGGTACCTGGATGCTTAAACTGAATTATGTCCCGGAAGAGGCCAGGCTTGTGGAAGGCGCCGAGGTTTTGACCTCTCCCGGCGGTCTCCTGTTCCCGGCCGGAGTGCTGGTAGGGAAGGTCGGGAAGATCTATCAGCGGGAATCCTTCATGAATTTTATTACCGCGGACATTATTCCGGCCGTGAACGTAAACACGATCAAGGAAGTTTTTGTCGTTAAGCGCAACCTGCCGGAAGAACTTCTTGGCGCGCGGCAGGTGGAAAAGAAATGAGCATAATATTTGAAGTAGTGGTCTACCTTGCGGTTGGCGCCGGTTACTGGTGGTGGGCGCAGAACCTGTCTTTTTTCGGACTGGTTCCCAATCTGATATTCGCGGCGGCTTTGTGCGCGGCTATCCTGGCGGGTCCCGTTAAGGGGATAG
>MGVB01000037.1 GCA_001800275.1 Elusimicrobia bacterium RIFOXYA12_FULL_57_11 | reverse complement strand
TCGCCAGGAATTCCGCGCCGTCAAGTTCTCCGGCGCCGGCAGCTTCGGCCGCGCTGCCCAGTTGGGCCGCCACCTCGGCCAGCTGGGCGGCAAGTTCGTCCATACGCGCCTTCAGGCGCCCGTAGCGGTCCACCAGCGCGGCCACCTGGGGATTGGCGCGGGGCAGTTCGGGCTGCACCGCCGCGGGCACGCCGGTCTGTATGGGGCAGAACTTCTTGTAATCGCACCAGTTGCACTGCAGCTCGCCGGGAGTGGGCTCGAATTTGGCACCACGTATCTTATCAGCCACTCCCAGCACCCGTTCCCAGAAGCCGCCTATCTCCCGGTCGCCGGCGCGCTCAAAAGCGTATTCCTTTAAAGTGGGCACGTGGTAATACAGCAGGCGGTTTATTTTTACCGAACTCACCCGAGCACCGTAAGTTTCCGCTATTTTTTCTTTCAGGCCGGGGTCCAGTTCGCTTATCTTCTGGTACATGTAAAGCTGGGCGGGGGCACGTTTAACGTCCTTGCCGGTCTTATAATCGATAATCTCTATGCCGCCGCCGCCCAGATATTCTATGCGGTCGGCTATTATTCGCACCAGCAGGCCGTCCACTTCCACGTCGGTGGAATACTCCACAAGGAAGGGGGGCTTGAATTTTTCTTTATTGTGGGCGTAGTAAGCCTTCAGCATTTCAAGGCCCTTCAGCAGGTCCGCGTCCGCACGGGAGGGAACCTTGTAGCCCTTTTCCGCCCACGATTTAGACCCCCAATCCCGCTTAAATTCCTCCAGCACCTCCTCCAGGGAAGGAAAGGGCGGCGCCTTTACCGAGTAAAGGAATTCCAGCGCCGTGTGCACACTGTTGCCGAACGCAAAATAAAATTTAGGCTCCTCTTTTAGCTTGTCTATGTACTTGAACTTGTATTTCAGCGGGCATTCCTCATACATGGACATCTTGGAGTAAGAGAATGATAGAAGGCCGGGCTTGGCGGCGGCCGGCGCGTTATTTTTTTTCTTCATAAGACAAAAGTTCCATTACCCGGTTTTCATACCCTTTGCCGGCCACGGAAGTAGCAACCCTACCGGTCCAAGGGGCGTAATAATCGAAAATCCAGGAAGGCCGGCCAGGCACGCCGCGGCGCACTTTTACGCAGTTTGCGAACACGCCCGCCTTTACCTTTACCGTAAGGCCGGTGGCCTCCACGCGGAACTCCAGGCGGCCCTCCTGCGCCCGCGACTGCCAGGTCTTGCCTTTTTCAAGCGGATAACTAAGCAGGAGCGTGCTGAAGCCGCCCTGTTTCTCGTACAGGTCCTGCTCTGAAAAAAAGTAGCTCCGGCTATTGCGGCTTACCAGCTCTTTGCCGGCGTAAAGAGCGTAGCGGACCTCCGCCGCAGCGGCGCTTACCCCGGTAACGGTAACTTTCTGGCTGGCGTTCCGGCCAAAAGTCTGCGAGTCGCCGTAAGTCCAGGCGCGGCCGGCACGGGCGGGGAAATATTCAGGGCACACGAAGATAAGCCGGAAATCCGCGGGCGGAACCTTGAACTTCGGGTAATTCCTGGCCAGGCGCTCCAGCAGCGGGCGGGCCTGCGCGCAAAGGCCAAGGTTTAAGGCGTATAGCCGCGCCGCGGCAAGCAGCGCCGCCGGGGCGCGGGGATCCCGCGGGTTTTTTACCGAGAACCGGGCATATTCCTGGGCCGCCGACAGCGCCCGGCCCTGGCGCGCAAGTTCGGCGGCGTCATCATAGCGCGGCCCGCAGGCGCAGAAAGCAAAGCAGACTAACAGGCAGTACGCCGGCAGCGCGGCGGGAAGCGTTAGTTTGCGCCGGCGGTATTTTGCCACGGTTGGTCCTGTTTCAGCGGGAGTTTTTTGTAAGCCAGTAGAAGTCGTAATTCTCGTCAAAGCCGCCGTAAGCTATATGGGCGCCAGCCTCGTCGAAAATATTAACATAAAGGGCGTCAAAGTTATCGTTCTCTATAACAAAGGCGGCACGGCCGTCCAGCACTATTTTATAGGCCTTGGAGGGATAAGTGGAAGAGTCCCACTGCATCTGCTGCGCCGCGGCGAGGGGCAATTCGGCGGCCATGGCCGGCGGCAGGGCACCCTGCGGGCAGGACAGGTAGGCTTTTTTAACGGCCAGTATCCAGGCAGCCGGAGCGGCGGAAGCGCGGAAGGCCGGCACGCTTTTGGGAATTGGGAGTTGTTGCGCTGGCGGCAGCGCGGCAAGCCCGCCCCACGCAAGCGGCGGCACTACGGCAAAACGCTCAAGTTCCACCGCGGAAATCACCCCCGGTAAAACTACCAACAACAACGCCGCGGTTAAAATTCTCATATGGCACGCCTCTTCTTTCAACCGGAGAAACGAACCCGGCTACCCAAAGGATACCAATAAATATCACACCGGGTAAAGACCGCATGCCAGCCACGGTTAATATTGTAAAATATACAACACTTTAACAACTCGGGGGTAAGCGCTTTCACAAAAAAGCGCGTCAATATTAATGCCGGATCAAAAAGTTCTGCTTATCACAGCCAATGCCGGCTTATCGGCCGCCGCCGCCGGCGCGTTCGCTTCGGTTTATATACAGCTGGTAGTGCTCACGTCCTGCGCCAAGTTCCCGGTACAGGACAAACCCAAATTCATACTGGTACTGCTGGACATGGACAGCCTGGGAGCCGCAAAAATGTCCGAATTGCGCGCCTTCCTGGCAAGGATGCGCGGGCTGCCGGTAATAGCCCTGTGCGACATGGCCAAAACCCCCAACAAGGATACCGTTGAAATACTCTCTACCGGCGTAAATGACGTTATCCCCAACGCCATAAACATGAACCTCCTGATAGCCAAGACGAGAGCCCACCTAAGGCGGCTGGGGGCCGGCAACAACGCCGCCACCGACCGCGCCGCGGGCGGCTGGACCCGCGGCGACGGCATTTAAGACATCCCTTTATTTTTAATAGTGGCATCTTGTTATATCTTTATCTATACCTAATTGATTGTATGGTTATATACAATAAATTGAATATTTTAGTACAATATTACTATTCCTGCTAACCATAGCCGGAAGAAACCGGAGGCATAATGAAGCACGAAGAACTATTAAAACAGGCCAGCGAACTTGGATTCCAGCCCTTAGGGCAAAAAATCGCCGCCGACGCCAACAAAACCCTGGCCGAAGTTACACTAAGCCTGGATCCGCGCTTCTGGGAAGCCTTCCCCGTTATGCTGGCCAATGCCGCGGAAACCGGAGAATTCAGCGCTCAAGCCGCCATGGCCCGCCTGCAGGCCCACGAAAAAGAGAATTTCAAAGCCCTGCTCCTGCTATCCGCGGCCCTTTACCGGAGCCTGGGTCTGCGTTTTGCCTGGGCGGAGACCGCCGTAGCCGGCTTTGCCCGCGGCGCCCTTAACGACTACATGGTAAAATTCAGGGAAAATAGCGTTATAAAGATAGCAGCCGAGCAACTGCAGCCGCAAAATATCCGGGCATGCTTCCTTACCTGCTTTAAAAAAAGCGTTGAAAACATAAAAACCGCGGCGGCTGCCCGCGAACAACTGGGCCTTGAATACGCGCTAAGCCGCATTTTCCCGCCCAGGCAGAAGCAAATCTTCCTGAAAAAGCTGCGCGGAACCCCGCTCACCAAAATGGAAAAAGAATATTTCTCGCGGGTAATACGCAAGAAAACCCTGGCCCTGGCCAACGACGACCTGCACCGCATGGCCATAAAGATACTTGAGTAAGCCGCCGTTTACATCCTAAAATACGCCGATATGGGAAAACTGGCTAACCAGACCATGCTGGTAACCGCCCTGAAAGCGTTTACGGGAGCCCTGCCGCCCGGTTACAGCTGTGAAAAGGAATTTTTCCTCACCTCCCTGCGGAACATGGCCCAGTACCTGGCGGACCTGCAGGCCGAAACCCTGCGTGAAGTATGTGAAAATTTCCTCCACAAATTGAACGCCGGCAAAGCCACGCAGGCCGCCGCGGATGAATTCAAAGCGGACATAGACCGGCTGGTCTCGGCGGCGGATTTCAGAACGGTCAGCGCCTGGATGGCCGGCAGCAGGGAATTCATAAAGAACAGGCTGGATTCCCTTAAGGCCGTTTCCATGATAAGCGAAGAACAGAAAACCTCCGGCAGGGACCCGGAAGCGCAGCGTCACATAAAGGAAACCTACGCCCGCCTGCGGTTCGACACCCTGGAAAAACAGGTTGAAGCGGCGCCCAACGACGCCACGGTAAACACCGCGCTGGCCACGGCCCGCAGGGCAGTGGCCGAATACTGCTGCCTTTACCGCGTACAGCTGAACCCGGCTGAAACCCTTACCCCGTTTTCCCTGGCGTGCGTAGACGCGGCCCTCGCCGCCGGACACCGCCTGTTCATGGCTATCCGCCAGGCCACCGGCCGCATGATGTAATGATTTCCGGCCAGCCGGGCCGTGCACATTCAAGGCCGAAATGCTATCCTAGTGAGGTTATGACTACCGCCGCCAGAATATCCTACGCCTTCATGCTGCTCATGCTCCTGGCCGTGCTGGTATTCAACATGGGCCACGTGGTCCTGGCGGCGCTATTCTCCTTCATGTTCATGGAAATGTTCTTCAGGGCCGTGCGGCTGCGCGTTACCGGCGCCGCCGCGGCGCGCTGGATAGCGGCCGTAGCGTTCGTAATAACGGCGACACTGCTGCTTATGATCTTCCTGCGTTTCATAAAGCAGACGCTCAGGACTTTGCCCGACATCGTTGAAGTTGCCCTGCCGCAGGTAATGGCGCTGGCGCAAAAGTACGGCCTGGACCTGCCCTTCGCCAATTTCCAGGACTTGCGCGAATTCGCCAACGACAAAATACTGGTTAACGCCATGAGCATAACGAAAGCCAGCACGCTCCTTACCAAAGAAGTTTTCCACATGGTCATAGGCGTGGTGGCGTCGGTACTGTTCTTCCTGGGCGGGAAAACGCCTAAATACGAGCCCAACCTTTTTGACGCGGTGCGCAAAGAAACGAACCTGCGCATACGAAAATTTGTCTACAGTTTCGAAAAAGTATTCGGCGCGCAGATAGCCATTTCCGGCATCAATACCGTGCTTACGGGCCTGTTCCTGCACTTTATAGCCATGCCGCATTTCGCCTTCCTCACCACCATGACGTTCATAATAGGCATATTGCCCATAATAGGCAACATCATCACCAATACCGTCATAGTGGTAACCGCGCTGGGAATATCGTTCAACCAGGCTTTAATGGCCCTGGCCTTCCTGATCTTCATACACAAGTTCGAATATTTCCTGAACAGCAAGATAATGGGCTCCAGCGTAAACCTGCCCATGTGGCAGATACTTATTGCCGTGCTCATAGGCAATACCATAATGGGCGTCCCCGGCATAATGCTGGCGCCCGCCATACTGCACTATATCAAGAGCGAACTGCAATCCATCCCCTGGACACAGCCCCGGATAATCGCCAATCACACCACGGCAGTTTAAGGCCCAGGCGGCGCTGGGCCCAAAAGCTCCGCGTGTTTAGGCCTTTTACGGCTTACCGCGCGGCGGCGGCAACACTATACTCTATAGGTGCAAATAACCCCGCACGTATACAGGCACGGTTTCAGGGCACTCCTGATTTTATTACTTGCCGTCAGCGGCCTTAAAGCCGCCGCCATCGACTTCAGCGGCGCCGCGCCTTCACTGCGCGAAACCATACTAACCCTTGAAACCCTGGCCGCCAGCCCCTATGCCGGGCAGGCACGGCCCGCGCCGGCCCCCGCAGTTTCCGGCCTGCGGACTTACGATTTTAAAACCCTCTACGCCGCCCTGGGCTACCCGGCCCCGGCCTATTTCGGCGCCAGCGAAGAAGCCACACAATCCCTTGAATCCTATACCAGCAAACAGGATGCGTTTTACGAAGAGATAAACGGCTACCTCCGGTTCTATCCCGAACCTTACGATTGGTACGGCACCGGCCCGGAAGACGCCAGGAACATTGTGGCGGATATCGACAGTATTTTTGCGCGGGCGCCCGCCCTGCCGGCCGACCTGGTAATGTTCCGCGGCCTGAGCCTTAAATTCCGCGGCAACAAGCCCTACGAAGTGAACGAGGAGTTCACGGACAAGGGCTATGTTTCAACTTCCACCTCCTTCAAGGTGGCCAGATATTTTGCCGTCGGCAAAGAGAAGGCCGGGGACGCAGAGGCGCGCAAAGCCGTGTTCGCCATCTACAACAACCGCCCGGGCGAGCGCGGGATACTTATAGACCAGGACGAAGACGAAGTTATACTGAAGCACGGCATGAAATTCCGGGTAATGGGGAAAAGGGCCACCGATGAAAAATACGACCTGTACCTGGTACAGGCCTGCGCCGGTCCCTGTGACGCTTCTTTACGGGCGGACGCCCGCGTATTCTGGGAAAACTTCAAAGTGAAATAAGCCGGCGGCGTACGCCGCGGCAAAACCTTACGCGGCCTGCAGCACACCACGCACCTTCTCCACGATAACGGCCGCCACCTCGCTCTTGTAAAAGATACCGCGCACCTGCGCAAAACGCTCCACTTCGGCGCGGCTGTAGCCTATAAAATCCGTGGCCGTTATTACCAGCACCGGGATAGAGGAGAGTACGGGGTTCTTGGATAATTCCGTCACCATCTGCACGCCGTCAAAATCCGGCAAGTCCACTTCGGTGACCACAGCGGCCACGCCGCCCTCGAGGCACATGGCTATACCCTGCAGTCCGTTGGAGCCCACCGCCACATTGTAGTGGTCGCCCAGCGTTTCAGCCAGCAGCGCCGCGAACATTTCGTCGCTTTCGAGTATAACTATCTTCGGCCTGGCATCCATGCGCAAATTATACCAGTTCTGCCGGCCGCCTGATTACCGCGCCCGCCGGGGCGGCCATTTACCGGGACGGCCCACGTTAATGTATTGTAAAATCATGGTGCGGCACACAACAGCGGCGTGCGCGGCGCACCAGGACAACAAATGATAAACCCGGATATAAGGGATTTTACGCGGCAGGAACTGGCCGGGGCGCTTATAGCGCTGGGGGAAAAAGGCGCCAAGGCGGACCGCGTCTTCAACTGCCTGTACCGCAAAGGCGCCGGCGCCTTTGAAGCCATGGACGGCCTTACACCGGAGTTTAAAGCCAAGCTCGCGCGGAAATACAGCCTTGCGCCGCAGCCCGCCGTGGAAAAGCTGGTCTCAAAGCTGGACGGCACCATAAAACTGCTTTTGCGGTTCGCGGACGGGGCGGCGGCCGAAAGCGTGGTGCTCTTCAATAAAAAAACGGTTTCAGCCTGCGTCTCCTCGCAGTCCGGCTGCGCCTGCGGCTGCACTTTTTGCGCCACGGGCGCGCTGGGTTTTAAGCGCGACCTTAAACCCTCCGAGATCCTGGCGCAGTACGCGGCTTGCCGGCAGGCCGCCGGCAGGCCCCTGGACAGCCTGGTGTTCATGGGCATGGGCGAGCCCTTTCTAAACTGGGCCAATGTCAAAAAAAGCCTGCTCATCCTTTCCGACAACAAGGGCTGTAACTTCCCGCAGCAGCGGATAACCGTTTCCACGGTGGGCGTGGTGCCGGTAATAAAGGAACTGGCGGAGTCGCACCTGGAGATAAAGCTGGCCGTGTCCGTAATAACGGCCGACCAGCAGCAGCGGGCGCAGCTGACCCCCATGGATAAAAAATATCCTTTGGCCGATATTATAAAGGCCGCGCGCCATTACTGTACCAAGACCGGGCGCACAGTATTCTTCGAATATATCCTGTTCGACGGTCGCAACGACACGCCGGAAGACGCGCGGAAATTACTGACCCTTATAAAGGACGCGCCCTGCAAAGTGAATTTAATACAGGACAACCAGGCCCCGGTCTCCGGCACCGCCGACCAGCGTTTCGCCAAAGCCAAGGCGTTCCAGGATATAATAGTGGCCGGGGGAATACGCACCCACCTGCGCCGCGAAAAGGGCGCGGATATAGCCGCCGCCTGCGGCCAGCTGGCCGCGGGGGGGGAAATTGCCGAAGGCAAATAAGCCAGCGCCGCGGCGGCGCCCCTACATGCTATACTATCTGCATAAATTCGCATTAACGCGGTAAACAGGAGAATCCCATGGCAAACTTGAACAAGGTAATGTTGATAGGCCGCCTCACCCGCGACCCCGAACTGAAAACTTTCTCTAACGGCGGCAAAGTGGCTAACGTAGGTTTTGCGGTGAACAACCGCCGCAAGAACCAGCAGACCGGCCAGTGGGAAGAAGTGCCGGTATGGGTGGACCTTAAAGCTTTCAACCGCGAACCCGGCCGGAAAATGGCCGATCTTATAGAAAAATATCTCCGCAAAGGTTCGCAGGCCTACGTTGAAGGACACCTGGTGCTTGAAGAATGGGCCGGCAAGGAAGACGGCAAAAAGCAGACCAAGATGGTGGTTTATGTAGATGAAATAGAATTCCTGGGCAGCCGCGGCGACGGCCCCGCAGCCGGCGCCGAGCAGGAAGAACCGGCCGCCAGGCCCGCTTCAAAAAAGAAAGCCGCGGTGGAAGCCTCCGGCGGCGAAGGCATGGACGAAGTCCCGTTCTAGGCAACCGCCCGACACCGCAAAAGCGCCAGGCAGCGTTAAACGCGGCCTGGCGCCTTGATTTAACACAAGGCCGCCAAGAGCCAAAGGGGCTATGCTATAATTACTTATGTTCCGTGTTGAGCCCATATTAATAAGAGGTGAGATTATGCGCAGACTACTGCCTTTCCTGCTTGCCGTACCCTTTTTAGTACTTACCGCGCCTGCCCGGGCGGCCACTCTTCCCGATTTTGACCGAGGCATAACCTTACACCCGCTTGTACAACAGGCCATGGACGTTGCTGTACCAGGCGTTAGCGCGCCGACTCCTGCCATAAGCCCCGCCGCCGCGCCCGAAACCGTATGGATAAGCATACTTACCCAGGACGTAACCGCGCTGGGCGAAGAGTTCAATTTCCCCGAACGCAAACCCGCCGGCCAGAACGGCGTGCTTTCCGTCTACGAACTGCGGGCCGCCGAACTCGACCGGCTTGGCGATATTATGCAGCGCAAATTCCGCAGGTCGCCCGGATTCTTCGCCCATAGCTCCCTGCGTTCCGCGCAGCAGGACTTTACCCTCCCGCCGCTGGCCGCGGCGGCCGCCTACACCATAGACCAGGGGGAGAAGGTTTCTACCATGCTTCAACTGGTGGACGAGAGTTCCATTACCGGCATGATAAGCACCCTGTCCGCGTATAAGACCAGGTATTACCGCAGCGTCACCGGCATTGCCGCCCCCAAATGGCTTTACGGTTACTGGACGCAGCTGGCGGCCGGCCGCCCCGACATAAGCGTAGCCACCTTCCGCCACAGTGCCTTTCCGCAGGAGTCGGTGATCCTTACGGTAACCGGCGCCGTGGAGCCGGAAAAAGTTATTGTAATTGGCGGACATATAGACTGCACCAGCGGCGGCGCGGACAACCCCGCCCCGGGGGCAGACGACAACGCCTCGGGCATTGCGGTAACCAACGAGGTTCTACGCGTGCTTATAGCCTCGGGCTACCGGCCCGCGCAGACGCTGAAATTTATGGCGTTCGCGGCCGAGGAAGCCGGCCTGCGCGGTTCCGCCGAAATAGCCGCCGCCTTCAAAAAACAGGGCGTGGCCGTGCAGGGCATGCTTAACCTTGACATGGCAAATTTCAAGGGCTCCGCTCAGGACATAAACTTCGTAACGGACAACACCAACTCCGACCAGAACGCCTTCCTGGGCAAGCTGGTGGATATCTACACCCCGTATACCTGGGCCACCTTCAAGTGCGGCTACGGCTGCTCCGACCATGCCTCGTGGACAAAGAACGGTTACCCCGCTTCCCTGCCGTTCGAATCCAAGATGGAAGAGTACAACCCGGCCATCCACACGGCCAACGACACCCTGGAACAGATGGGCGGGAGGGCCACGCACGCCGTAAAGTTCGCCAAGCTGGCGGTGGCGTACATGGTTGAACTGGCAAAATAAACCAGCAGCATATTTATGCCTATAAGCGAATATGCCGGCAAAAAGCTGCCGGGGGAACTGCTCACGGATATCCCCAAGCTGTTAGCCGCCTACTATAAAGAAATCCCCGACCCCGCCAACCCCGCGCAGCGCATAGCTTTCGGCACTTCCGGGCACCGGGGCAGTTCGCTGCTCGGCTCCTTCAACGAAAACCATATCCTGGCCGTAACGCAGGCCATCTGCCAATACCGCAAAGCCGCCGACACGGACGGCCCGCTGTTCATAGGCATGGACACGCACGCCCTTAGCGTGCCGGCCCTGGAAACCGCGCTAGAAGTACTGGCCGCCAACGGCGTGCAGGTAATGCTGGACGCCGACAACGGCTACACTCCCACGCCGGCCTTGTCGCGTGCCATACTGGCCCATAACTGCGGCCGCACCGCCGGCCTGGCCGACGGCATACTTATAACCCCTTCGCATAACCCGCCCGCCGACGGCGGCTTTAAATACAACCCGCCCAGCGGCGGCCCCGCCGGCCCGGAAATTACCGGCCAGGTGCAGGCCCTGGCCAATGAGATCCTTACCAATAAACTTGCCGGCGTTAAGCGCATGCAGCTGGCCGCCGCGCTGAAAGCCGCCACCACCCGCAGCTACGACTATACCGGCGAATACGTGCGCGGCCTGGGCGGAGTAATAGACCTGCCGGCCATACGCGCGGCCGGCATAAGGATGGGCGCCGACCCCCTGGGCGGCGCCGGCGTAAAATACTGGGGCCGCATAGTGGAGCTTTACGGCGTAAACCTTACCGTGGTAAGCGATGCGGTGGATAAATCATTCTCCTTCATGACGGCCGACTGGGACGGCAAAATACGCATGGACCCGTCTTCAGCCTACGCCATGAAGCGCCTTATAGGCATGAAGGACAAGTTCGACGTGGCCTTTGGCTGCGACGCCGACTACGACCGCCACGGCATAGTTACGCCCGCGGGCCTGCTGCCGCCCAACCATTACCTGGCGGCCGCCATACATTACCTGTTCCGGCACCGGCCGGCCTGGCGCCCCGACGCCGCGGTGGGGAAAACCGCCGTATCAAGTTCCATAATAGACCGCGTAACCGCCGGCCTGGGCCGGCGCCTGTGCGAGGTGCCGGTAGGGTTCAAGTGGTTCGTGGACGGGCTGATGGACGGAAGTTTCGGATTCGGCGGGGAGGAAAGCGCGGGAGCTTCTTTCCTGCGCATGGACGGCGGCCCCTGGAGCACCGACAAGGACGGCATAATACTGGCGCTGCTTGCGGCCGAGATAACCGCCCGCGAGGGCAAAAACCCTGCGCAGGTTTACGCGCAGCTTACGGAAAAGTACGGCCAGCACTACTACCGCCGGCAGGACGCCGCGGCCACGCCGGCCATGAAACAGCTTTTAAAAACCCTCACCCCCGCGCAGGTTCCGTTTAAAGAGCTGGCCGGGGAAAAGATAGAAGCCATACTCACGCGCGCCCCCGCC
This sequence comes from Elusimicrobia bacterium RIFOXYA12_FULL_57_11, assembly GCA_001800275.1. Taxonomy (GTDB): domain Bacteria; phylum Elusimicrobiota; class Elusimicrobia; order Elusimicrobiales; family UBA9959; genus UBA9959. The sequence goes on along the minus strand of MGVB01000037.1, from coordinate 3,316 downwards.
AATAACGAACCTATTGGCGGCATAAAGGTAACCACCACCGGCGGCTGGTTCGCCGCGCGCCCCTCCGGCACGGAAGACGTCTACAAGATCTACGCCGAAAGCGTCCGCTCGCAGGCCCATCTGGGCCGCATCTTCGCGGAAGCCGAAGAAATGATAAAAAGCATTTAGGCTTAAGTTAACCGCAGTGCAAGCTACACGCTAAGCTGCCCCAACCGCTCCAATATCTTCACCATGGCCAGGGTATCCTGGCCGCAATAAACTTTAAGGTCCCCGCGCAGCTTTTCCGCGGCGGCGGGGGAAAGCCTGCCGGAAAGGATATTACAGTACGCCAGCTGCGCGGCCCCGCCGTTGGCTATTGCCAACCCCTCGTACGACATGCCCGGCACCAGCGCCGGCAATATCTTCTTAAGCGATACCCGGCCATGGCAGGCCGGGTGCACGTAGGCCCGCTCCAGGAACGGCTTCATAAGGTCTTCGAACCGGCCGGGCAGGGCCGCCAGCCCGGCGGCGGATTCCGGAAAGTCCCTTACCAGGTCTTCTATCTTCTGTATCTCGAAAGACGCGTTGTAAGCCAGCAGCGTGCCTGCCGGGCCAATGTTGGCCAGCAGAAAGCTTATAAGCCCGGGCCGCGGGTCAGTGCTCCCCTCGCCAAGGTATTCCAGGTGCCGTGGCGCAGCCCCGGCCGCCGCCTGCACATGCAGGGAAACCTGGAACGGCAGCTGCTGGTACGGCCGTGAGCCGTCATACAGCGGGATAGCCGGCCGGATAGTCTCGAAATCAATGTGGTAAAGAGGATATTTTATTCTCCTTAAGAATTTCGCTATCTTTTTTTTGTTGATCAGCACCTCACCGCTTTTCTCGACCTTCAGGGCCTGCTTCTGCCCGTCGCTGAGGTCGAAATTATCCGGCACGTTCTTGAACAGCAGTATCCCCATGGCCTTAAGCGTGTTTTTCTTTTCCCAGCTGAGGCGGGGGATATCGTAAATAGAATGTTCCGGCACCCCTTTCCAGCAATGCGCGCGGAATTCGCAGTCGGCAGGGTGGGAACAATGCTTACCGATCCCCACTTCCGGCGCGGCCGGGGAGGCAAGCGCCTCCTGCAGCCGCTCAAGGTCCGGGCCCACCCCGGGCAGCAGGGCGCCGACCTCTTGCGTAATGTCCTCACAGGTAAAGAACTTTTTAGCGTCTATGGGGCCGTCCTTCACAAAGGTATTGTCTATATGCATCAGCAGCGTATTGCGGATAGTAAGCCCGGCGCCCTCCAGCACATAGCGCTGCACGGCCACGTCCTGCACGTGTTCGTCCTTCACCTCGGTGGAGCCCTTGGCTTCCATTAAGTCCCAGGAGCCGTCCTTGTTATGTTTTAAAATATCGCACCGCACCAGCACCTTGTTAAAAACGAAAGCGCCTTCCAGTATAACCCCGGCCCCGGCCGCCACAAGCGCGGCCGTGCGCTTAATGGCCTGCGGCAGCTGCGCGGGGTCCATGTCCACCAGCACGCCGTACCCGTAATATTCCCGCGCCAGCGCGCCTATGGCGTTGCCCTCGTCGAACACCTGCTGCTGTTCGGGCCCCGCGGGGGGGATAAGGGCCCGCTTGTTATTATAAAGCCACAGCCTTTTATAAGGCACTGCAGCCCCATCATGAATTGTGATTTTGAAATGCGTTTAGCCATAACACCTCTTTTTGAGTTACAGATAGTATAGCAGACCAGCCCGACAGCGTAGTGTCGGGTTATTTTGAGGAATAAAATACCCGTGGACGGCTTAATTTATTAAAATTTACTTTCAGGCAGAAAGTCCCGGCGGACGGAGGCGAGCCATGTATAAATTCCCGGAAGGGCTGTACAGCGACGTACGCGTTGAAAAAGTGCGCAACACCCTTATTCAATACCTGAAAGGCGAGCTGCGCGAAATGCGCGAGCGCGACACCGCCGGCGCCTTTGTGCGCGTTTACGACGGCCAGCGCTGGTATTATTCCTCCATCACCGCGTTGGACAAGGTGCAGGAGGAACTGGACCGCCTGGCAAAACTGGCCAAACCGTCAAAAACCATAGCGGAAAACAGCGTAGTAAAGAATATGGCCGCCGGCAGCGGCGGGCAGCATAAATTTAAAGGCAAGGACCTGCGCGCCCTGCCGCTGGCGGAAAAGAACTCCTTCCTTACAGCCTTCTTTCCGGCCGTAACCGCCCAAACGGCCATCGCCATGTGGTCGGCCATGTACACGGACACCCTGACCCACCGGGAACTTTACAATTCCAAAGGGGCGCAATCGGTTTGCGAGCAGCAGCTTTGCGGCGTTCGCCTGGGCATGACATTCACCGAGGGCGGCCACACTTTCACCGAAGGCGCCACCAAAGCCGGGGGGGAATTTTGCGAGCTTGCGGATTTCGGGCGGGAACTGGACAAGCGCATTGCGCAGGCCCTGGAGTTCCTACGCAATTCCGTGCGGGTAAAGCCGGGCAAGTACACGGTGGTGCTGTCGCCGCTGGCCGCCGGCGTTTTTGCCCACGAGTCGTTCGGCCATAAAAGCGAGGCCGACTTCATGCTGGGCGACGCCGCCATGCTGAAAGAATGGCACATGGGCCGGCAACTGGGCCCCGAATTCCTGCACATTTCCGACGACGGCGCCTGCGCCGGCAGCGGTTTCACCCCTTTCGACGACGAGGGCAATCCCGCCAGGAAAACAACCCTGATAAAGAACGGCCGCCTGGCCGGGCGCCTGCACAGCGCCGCAACGGCCGCCGCGCTGGACGAGGCGCCCACCGGCAACGCGCGCGCCATAAGCTTTGAGTTCGAACCCATTGTGCGTATGACCACCACGCATTTTGAGGCTGGCAATATAGCTAAAGAAGAACTGTTCGCCGGCGTAAAGGACGGCCTGTTCATAGACACCATAAAACACGGCTCCGGCATGAGCACCTTCACCATAGCGCCTTCGCTGGCGTACTTCATAAAGGACGGAAAAATAGCCGGCCCGGCGCAGATCTCGGTAATTTCCGGCAGCGTGTTCGACACCTTCGGCCTGATAGACGCCATCTCCGACAAAGTGGAACTGCTCTCCTTCGTTGGAGGGGGCTGCGGCAAAATGGAGCAGTACCCGCTGCCGGTGGGCTTTGGCGGGCCGTATGTACGCGTGCGCGAAATGGCGGTATTGTGAGAACCTTATGATAAACGAAACCTATACCCTTATAAAAGATGAAGTTTCCGTAAAGGTCTCCGCCTCGGCGCCGGAATCACTGCGCGCCAAGCGCATAAAGCGCACGGGCGTAAGGGTTTACCGGGATGGCTGCATAGGGATCTCAGGCTATATGGGC
>MGVB01000036.1 GCA_001800275.1 Elusimicrobia bacterium RIFOXYA12_FULL_57_11 | reverse complement strand
CTGCTACGCTATTTATACAAAACAGGAGAATTTATGAAGACGCCCAGATTACTGGCCGGCAGCTCCGGCAGTGTAATTCTTTATAGCGAAAAAAGCCATAAGATCCGCCTTGAAGTGCAACTCGAAAAAGATACGGTATGGCTTAACCTGAACGACATCGCGGACCTGTTTGGAACAAGTAAACAGGCGATAAGTTATCACTTCACCCGGATCTTCAAAGGATTGGAACTTAAGCGCAAAGCAACTGTCAAAGAAATTTTGACAGTTCAAAAAGAGGGGTCCAGAAGTATCCAGAGAAAACTTGAATATTATAACCTCGACGCCATAATCTCAGTAGGCTACCGTGTAAACTCCAGGCGCGCCACACAGTTCCGCATCTGGGCAACCGACATCCTGCGCCGCAACCTTATTGATGGCTACACCATAAACAAGAAGCTGCTTATAGCCAAAGAAGAAAAGCTCCTGGCTTTTCAGCGCGCCATCAAGCTGATAGAAATAGTAAAAGACCGCAAGCCGCTGGAATACAAAGAAGCCATGGGGCTCCTGGACATTATCCGCGACTACAGCCGCGCCCTGGGCCTGCTGGACGCTTATGACAACAACTGCATGGCGGTTAAAGGCGTCAGCGCCGGTTCCGGCTTCCGCCTTACTTACAAACTGGCCTGCCAGGCCGTAACCCAGCTGCAAGCAGGCGCCCGCAGTTCACCACTCTTCGGCCTGGCAAAGGATAAATCCTTCGCCAGTTCTGTGGCTGCTATTTATCAGACTTTCTCGGGCAGGGAACTGTATGCCAGCGCTGAAGAAAAAGCCGCCCACCTGTTGTATTTTATAGTTAAGAACCATTCCTTTGTGGACGGCAATAAACGCATAGCCGCCGCCCTCTTCCTGTGGTTCCTTGAAAAGAACCGCCTGCTTTACCGCGCCAACGGCGCAAAGCGGCTGGCCGACAATGCCCTGGTGGCCCTGACCCTTATGATAGCTGAAAGCGCTCCGACCGACAGAGACCTGATTGTGCGCCTTGTAGTAAACCTGATAAACAAAGAAAACCAGTAACTGCTCAAAAAAACAGGGAGGGAAAATGGAAACCAGGGATACGGGCACACTGCGGTTGGAATTCCCCACGCAAACCCTTAAAGTGGGGAAAAGCTCCCTCGAGGAATACATAATCCCGGACGACAGGAAAGGGGAAGTACTGCGGCGGCTGTACCCATTCATGCCGGTGCCGGCCCTTACCGCCTACATGCTGGACATCCACGAGGAAAAGCTGTTCCGGGTGGGGGAATTCCGCGCGCTGCGCGGCGGCGCCATGGACTGGCTGGTAAGCCCGTATTTCCCCGCCAGCGGCGCCACCGTGCTGGACTGGCTTGAGCCCGACGAGGAAGAACTGGCACGGCTTTTGTATAATTATCAGCAGCCATGACAAAACACGCAAAAGTCACAAGCATTTTCAACTTCACCGTACTGGTAGCCGCCCTGGGGTATTTCGTCGACATGTTCGACCTGCTGCTTTTTCCCATAGTGCGCCAGCCTTCCCTTACCGCGCTGGGCGTGGCCGCGCAGGACCAGATACGCGTGGGCGCCTACCTGCTTAACTGGCAGATGGCAGGGATGCTGCTGGGCGGCATACTGTGGGGCATACTGGGAGATAAAAAAGGCCGCCTGTCCACCCTGTTCGGCAGCATAGCGCTTTACTCCGTGGCCAATATAGCCAACGCCTACGTGCAAAGCATCCCCGCCTACGCCCTGTGGCGCTTTTTGGCGGGCCTGGGCCTGGCGGGGGAACTGGGCGCCGCGGTAACGCTGGTAAGCGAAATACTGCCCCGCGAACTACGCGGCTACGGCACCGCGCTGGTAGCCGGCGTGGGCGTGTTCGGCACCGTTACAGCCGCGCTGGTGGGCAAATACATACCCTGGCGCCACGCCTACCTGCTGGGCGGCCTGCTGGGCATAGCCCTGCTGTTTTTGCGTGCCGGCATACGGGAAAGCCTGCTGTACAGCAACCTTTCGCACGCCGGCATCAAGCGGGGGGATTTCTTCAGCCTGTTCACCAATAAAGAGCGCCTGCTGCGCTACCTGCGCTGCATCCTTATAGGCCTGCCAATGTGGTTCGTGGTGGGGATACTGGTGATCTTTATACCCGAGTTCGCGCCTATCCTGGAAGTTAGCGGCAAGCTGGACCCTGCCATAGCCGTGGCCTGCTGCTACAGCGGCATTACCGTGGGCAGCCTGCTGTCTGGGTTCCTAAGCCAGATGTGGGGCACGCGCACCAAGGTTATAGGCCTGTTCATGGGCATGGCTTTCATCGGTATGGCGGTGTTGCTGCTGGGCCGCGGCTTTACGCCTTTAGCCATGTACGCCGTTATGACCTGGCTGGGCCTGGCCTCGGGCTACTGGGCCGTGTTCGTAACCGTGGCGGCGGAACAGTTCGGCACCAATTTGCGCTCCACCGTAGCCACCACCGTACCCAACTTCGTGCGCGGCTCGGTGGTGCTTATCACCAACAGCTTCCTGCTGCTTAAAACCTCTATGGGCATGCTGCCCGGCGCGTGGATAGTGGGCCTGGCCTGCTTCGCCCTGGCCGTAACCAGCCTTGCGGGCTTAAAAGACACCCACGGCCGCGACCTTGATTTTGTGGAATAACACCCGGCCCCCCTTAGCCACAGGGCATTTATGGCGCAAACCATACAACTTAAGTGCGGCACTTTCAACCTCACCCGCCTGCTGGGCAAAGGCAAATCCGGCCATTCCTGGCTGATAGAGAACGGCCCCCTGCAGTACGTGCTTAAGCGCATGCACAATGAACCCTGCGCCTATTACCAGTTCGGCGACAAACTGGCCGCCGAACTGGCCGCCTACCAGCGCCTGCAGCCCCTTATTAACCTGCCGCGCCTGGTAGAACACAGCGCGGAGGGGAAATACCTGGTAAAAGAATATATCCCCGGCCCGCCGGTTTCCGAACTGGCCGCCCAAGGCGCCGTGCCGCCGGGAGCCTTTGCGCAGCTTTTCCGCTGGTGCCGCGCCCTCTACCCGGCCGGCATCAACCTGGACTATTTCCCGGCCAACTTCGTCTGCACCGGCAAAGAATTATTCTACGTGGACTACGAGCTGAACCCCTACAGCGAGGAATGGAACTTCGAAAACTGGGGCCTCTACTACTGGCTTAACGCCGCCGGCATGCGCCAGTTCCTCTCCACCGGCGACCACCTTGCCATAAACCTTCCCGGCAACAAAGGCAAACCTATAACAGCACCCTTCACCACCCTGGCGCAGGAAACCATAACTAAATACCGCCAATAATACCCTTAACCAGCTACCTTGATTTTGTGGAATAAGCCAGGCGCCTTTTTGGCGGGCCTGCCTCAGAAGTCCCGGAATTTCGCCATGTCGCAGGCTTTTTCCTGCCGCATGGCGGCGGGGCAGACCTGGAAGGACGGGGGACCGGCCTCAACCCAGTATTTCTCGCCCAGCTTCCCCAGCACCGCTATATAATCCGCCAGGGTTACCACCCAGCAATGGGCAGTGCGGTCCTTATTGAACAGGTACAGGTTGCCGTTAAAGTTTTTGCAGCCGAAGATCACCAGGTCATTATAGTTCACGTCCGTACCGTCCGGGTTGGAAGCGCCGGCAAAGTCCAGGTTTTCACCGGCAGCCGCAAGGTTAAGCCCAAGGCCGGGGCCGCCCGCAACTTTATCCAGGTAATCGTCCTTCCAGCCCCCTACAGACGGGGAAGCGTCAGCAAGGGTGCCAAGGAGCTCAAGGGCCTCTTTCCAGTCCTTGTCCCCGGGGTAACCCTGCGGCGCGCTGAAAGTGATGTAATAGCGCTGCACGTATTTGTGCAGCACGCCCTGCACGCGCCAGGCCGCGCGCCCCTTTGCGGCGCCCGTAGAGCGGAAATATTCGAACAGGGAATTATCCGCCAGCTGCACCCGCTGCGCGGGCGGGTTGCCGGCCAGCTTGCGCGCCCGGGTAAAATACTCCTGCACCTCTACGTGCTTCTCCGCCAGTAGATCCTCGGCGGCAATATCCAGCACGAACGCGCGCGAACTGCGCGCCAGGGAGAACGTGTTCTTTATCCCCTTGGGCGACAGCCCGGGCACAACCGCCGCAGAGGCCCAGGCCGCGGGAAGCTGCAGAATATGCTGGTGGTCGGCGGAATTAAGCCACGCCGCCTCGCCCGCCCGCAGGGGGGAAGCCAAAGCCAGCAATGCCGCAAACAATATCAGCCGCCTCATAATAACAGATTTTACAACTTCACCCGGCCGCTTTACCCGCTTAAGTATAAATATAAATTGCCAGCCCCAGCCTGAAGAGTTAGAATAAGGGAAGGTTAGGGAACGGGATTCCATACTAGTATAACTATGCCTCAATGATAGTCTACAGCTAAAGCGGGTTTTACGCTTAGAAAGGCTGCATTCGATCCTGATGCTAAATATAGTCGGTTTGTAAGCGTAAGCGCTACTGTCTCGGATGATACAGATTCTGAAGAGATTAAAGAAGTCGTTGAAAGGTTGTTGGGAAAAGTCGACAAAGATTTTGAGCAGGCAAGTACTGCGTTAAGGAAGATGTTTGCCGGCAATTAAACTTAAAGTGTTAACATTATGACCCAAAATGAAATCTGGAATGTGTCTAAGGCAATATTTTGGTCTATTGGTGGTGCGAGTGCAATCATCTTTGGCTTATCAAGCTTTTTATCTAAGGTTTGGGCGGAGAGAATTCTCAGCAAAGAAAAGCATGCTCTTGATATAGAACTTGCAGGGTTTCAGCAAAAGTCTTCTGAGCTATTATCTCGATTGCAGGCGACCGTTGACCGTGTTCAGCATGTGAATCGAGCCACATTTGACAGAGAGTTCGAAATATATCGAGCAACCTGGGATAAGATTGTTGATTTGCGCATGGCTGGACTATCACTACGGCCATGTCTACGAGAGGAATCGCCCGTTCTATCCACATAAAATATACGAGGAATGCACAAATCTGGTTAACCTTACGCGAAAGGAAGAGGCACAGTATCGCTTCGCCAATCCAGGTCACGATTTTGAAAAATACTGGAAAGAGAGTGAGGAATCCAACAAAAAGATAGTTGCTAGTTGTGATGTAATCTGCGATCTTGTTCGACAGAGAATTGCGGAATTGTCGTCGATGCCGGAAGACCATGAATAGACCAATCATTTTTTAAGCTCAAGTGAACCGTTCATACTACTCAGCGTCAATCCCGACCTTCTACGCCACGAACACGGCGGAGATATCCGGCCATTTAAGTCAGGGCAGCGCTGACGCTGGCTTCGCCGTAGATCCAGAACAGCTTACCGCCTGGACTCAGCAGATAGAGATTCTTCAAAAAGCACTTCAATCTAAAGAGGGCAAGATCTATTTCGAGTACTCCATCCCGCGCATGGGGCGCAGGATAGACGTGGTGCTTATAATTGAGCACGTGATCTTTGTGCTGGAGTTCAAGGTGGGCGCGCAGGACTTTTCTGCCTATGCGGTGGACCAGGTGCTGGATTACGCGCTGGACCTTTCAAATTTCCACGAAACCAGCCACGGCAAATATGTGGCCCCGGTGCTTATCTCCACGCAGGCCCAGCCCCAGCCGGTGGCCGTGGGCTGCTCCGCCCACAACCCCAAGTTCTTCACTCCCATAAAATGCGCCGCCGCGCAGATCAACCAGGTTCTTGCCGCGGCGCTCTCCTTTGCCGATGGCCCCAGCATAGCCGCCGAAACCTGGGAGGGCGGGCGCTACTCGCCTACGCCTACCATTGTAGAAGCCGCCATGGCTTTATACCGTGGACATAAAGTGGCGGAGATCAGCAGAAGCGACGCTGGCGCTATAAACCTGGCTCAAACCTCTGCCAGTGTGGCGCAGATAATAGCCGCCGCCCGCGCGGGCCGGCGCAAGGCCATCTGCTTTGTAACGGGCGTGCCCGGCGCTGGGAAAACCCTGGTGGGCCTTAATATCGCCACCACCCACATAAATAAGGACGACGAGTTATACAGCGTTTTCCTTTCCGGCAATGGCCCGCTGGTGGCAGTGCTGCGCGAGGCCCTCGCCCGGGACAGGGTTCTGCACGAAAAGGCCAAAGGCAACAAGGTAAGAAAAGGGGCGGCCTTCAGTGAAGTTAAAATGTTCGTCCAGAATGTTCACAATTTCCGGGATTCATGCCTGACAGATGCAAAGCCCCCTATAGAGCACGTGGCGCTTTTCGACGAGGCCCAGCGGGCCTGGGACCTGCAGCAGACGGCCAACTTCATGAGCCGTAAGAAGAAGATCAAAGGTTTTAACCAATCCGAACCGGAGTTTTTGATCTCCTGCCTGGACCGGCACCCGGACTGGGCCGTTATCGTGTGCCTGGTGGGCGGCGGCCAGGAGATAAACACCGGCGAGGCCGGCATAAGCGAGTGGATAGACTCGCTCCTGCGCAAGTTCCCCGGCTGGGACGTCTACATTTCGCCGCGCCTTACCGACAGCGAATACGGCGCGGGAACGGTGATTGAAAAGCTGAACAAATTAGCGCCGGATAAGATTAACTACAAGCCTGAGCTGCACCTGGCCGTTTCGCTGCGCTCTTTCCGCGCCGAGCGCGTCTCCGAGCTGGTTAAAAAGGTGCTGGACCTGGAGGCTGCCTCCGCCAAAGAGACGCTTAAGGCCATTGGCGCCAACTACCCCATAGTGCTTACCCGCGACCTGAAGAAGGCCAAAGACTGGCTTAAAGCGCACGCGCAGGGCACCGAGCGCTACGGCATAGTGGTGTCTTCCCAGGCCGAGCGGCTTAAGCCTTACGCTATTGACGTGAAATCACCCGTGGACCCGGTGGACTGGTTTCTGGCCGGCAAGGACGACGTGCGCTCGTCCTATTACCTGGAGGACGTGGCCACGGAATTCCACGTGCAGGGCCTGGAGTTGGACTGGGCCTGCGTCACCTGGGACGCGGACATGCGCTTTACGCCCGCGGGCTGGGAGAACTGGTCCTTCAAGGGCAACAAATGGCTGCGCATCCTCAAAAACGCCCGCAAAGACTACCAGAAGAACGCCTACCGCGTTCTCTTTACCCGCGCGCGCCAGGGCATGGTGCTGGTGGTGCCGGAGGGGGAGGCCGCTGACCACACCCGGCTGCCGGCGTTCTATGACTCCACCTACGAGTACCTGCGGGATATTGGTTTTCCGGAGTTGTGATGACACTTCTAATCCTCATTGTCATCGTGTTCGTAGTCGTTCAATTGCTCAAGGCAGTAATGCCTGGGGGGCGGTCATTCCATAAACGCTGGATAAACAACCGGGCTAGCCCTCATCTGCCGCACGCGGCGCCGCAGGCCGGGAAGGCCACTGTTATAGGGGAAAGCGGCGCCTGGCTGAATTTGAGGGAGACGCTTTTGGAGCTCCGGGTCCCGGTGCGCAACCCGGAGGATATCCACCCGCTGCTGCTTAAACTCAAGGACTGGCGCAGCATTACCCTGTCCGAGTTCCACAAAGAAGTCTCAACGTACATCCGGACCATTAACGAGCGCATTGCGGCGCTGAGGGCTGAAAAGGGATTTTTCAGGTCGATCTTTAACTGGTTCGGGATCCTTGGCCACAATAGGGATATCGCCGAGCTCAGCGGCCTTGAAGAGCGCTATGCCGAAATTCTGACGGAGAATATCCGGATCTTGGAGCATACGCTGCATTCGCCCGAGCTCACCGGGGCCAAAGCCGAGTTGGAAGTTATCTGGCGCCTGCGCAGTCTGCCCGGCGGCTATACCGTCTTCAACAATGTCCAGTTGAACAGCCGCCGCTTCATAAAGTTCAACGACGTGCCGCTCCAGTCCGCTCAGTTGGACCATGTTGTGCTTTCTCCGGCCGGGGTGTTTGTAATTGAAACCAAGTGCTGGAGCCGCCAATTCAGCGAGTCCGGTCATTATCACAACCCCTTCGACCAGGTACAGCGCGCCCGCTACCTTTGCTGGGACCTTCTGAAGGCGGAGTACGGCAAGCTGCCGGTGCGCGCCATTATTCTCACCTCCGACAGCCTGCCCGCGGCGCCGCCTGATTCCTATACGAAAGTTCTGTACTCCAAAGACCTGACTGGTTATATAACCTGGTTCAATAGGCAGGAGCTGTCTCCGGATGTTTTGCGCGATGTCGCGCGGTATTTGGCCGACCGCGTGGTTGACGCGTCATGTTCTGATGCTGACCTGGCGGATCTGGACCCGGTAGACCTGCTGGGTAGCGCCGTGTTCTCTAGAATGCGGGCCCAGGCGGAGCCCTCCGTTAGAGCGGAATTAGAAGAGAAGTAGCTGGGTCACTCCGGAAATTCCTAAAAATTGAATAAATCATCCCGACAGACGGTTGTCGCGTTGGTCTGCTATGCTATTTATACGGCAAGGGGGGGATTATGTCTAAAAAAGAAATTGTCAGCCACAAGGATATTGAGTGCCGGATATTCCTGATACGGGGACAACGGGTTATGCTCGATACCGACCTGGCTGTCCTATATGGCGTTAAAACCAAATATATCAACCAGCAGGTCAATCGCAACATCGGGCGCTTCCCTGAAAGGTTCATGTTTCGACTTATAGCCAGTGAAAAAGATGAACTGGTTGCAAATTGCAACCGGTTCAGCAGTCTTAAGCATTCCGTGGTTATGCCGCGGGCTTTCACTGAACATGGTGTTTCTATGCTGGCGAGCGTTCTTAAGAGCAAGATTGCGATTAAGATAAGTGTCAGCATAATCGAAACATTCATAAAACTTAAGGAAATGTTCTCCGCTCACAAAGAACTCGCGGAGAAGCTCTTGGCACTGGAGCGTAAGATAGAAAATCATGACGAGGATATCCGGGTTTTGTTCGACGCTATAAGGGAGTTGATGCCTAAGCCTGACGACCGGGCAAAACCGTCCATAGGTTTCAGACCGGAATAAGGGGCAGGTAAAGCCGCGCCTGCCAGCTAACCGCGCCGGCCATAAGCCTTACCCGCTGCCCCGGGAACTGCACGGCAACTACACCACAACGAGGGGGTCGCTCTTGCGGCTTTTCCGCGTACACGCTGTACAAGGACTACCCGATAAATCTGACCCACATGCACTGGGAATCCCAGAGCGGCACCACGCAGGCCAGCACGGCCGGGCAGAACCTTGTGGGCCACGCCGCGCGGGGTTATTCTATTTATTTGTTCGTACGGCTCAACCGCAACAATGGCCCGCTCACGGCCCCGTTCCAATTCCTCGGCCGCGGGAGTTGCACCAGTTTTTCGGGCGAGCGCCCCATCTCCATGGTCTGGCAGCTGGAGCACCCAATGCCCGCGGAACTCCTGGAAGCCAACCGCGTAGGCGGCTAAAACTCGCACAACCTGTGCGAGAATCTTTAAGGTCGCAAATTGCGACCTTAAAAAATACTCTAAATCGCTAAATCAACCCGACAGCCCCTTGTCGGGTTCGCCTGCTATGCTATTTGTGGGCAAGGGGGGATTATGTCTAAAGAAATTATTCCACAGGCATTGATCGAGTCTAAAATACTTGTAGTGCGGGGGCATAAGGTGTTGCTAGACCGTGACCTGTCGGGACTGTATTGCGTTAAAACCAAAGTCCTTAACCAAGCGGTGGTCAGGAATAAGGCAAGGTTCCCGGAAGACTTCATGTTTCAGCTTACCAACAAGGAGACGGAAAATTGGAGGTCACAATTTGTGACCTCCAATTTAGGGCTAAAAATGGGGCTTCGCTGGCGCCCATATGCATTTACTGAAAACGGTGTCGCCATGTTTTCCAGCGTGTTGAAGAGCAACCGCGCCGTAGAGGTGAACATCCAGATAATGCGTACGTTCACAAAACTTAGGGAACTGTTAAATACCCACGCCGACCTGAAGCGCAAGCTCGAAGACATGGAGAAGAAATACGACTACCAGTTTAAAGTAGTATTCGATGCGATAAAAAGCCTGATAGCGGATCCACCGCCGGTTAGAAAGATAGGCTTTACGGCTAAAATTGGAAATCACAAATTGTGATATCCAATCATAGCTTGAGGTGCCAATTTGGCACCTCAAGTTGCAGCGGAGCAAAAGTGGCTATATTGTTCCGGCATACTTACTATAATCAAGTAGGGTTTGGGATAGTAAAATGGAAACTAATATGCCGCTTAAATTTAAATTTGACGCCTGGTTCGATGAGCGGCTTATCGAAGTAATAAAACAATTGCCGGATAAATTTACCAGCCATGAGTTCATTCTCGCCTTCGCGCAGAAGCACCAGGCGCTGTACATAGACCTGCTGTACTCCTACCGGGAGAAAGACCCGTTCGAAATAGCCCACGGGCGGCTGGCCAAGCATTTAAACGATTTTGGGGAGCTGATAGTCTACGACGGGGAAGTATTGAGCACCGATATTTTCGGGCGCTCCAATAAATGTGCCTCCTGGCGCAAAAAATAGAAATGGTAATAAGGAGCGTCCTTGTATGAAAAAATATCTCTGCGCTTTAATGGCGGCGCTGCTTGGCGGCTGCGCTACCGCGCCCAAGGGGCTGGTACCGGTGGCCGGCTTTGAACTGCAGCGTTACCTGGGCACCTGGCACGAAATAGCCCGGCTGGACCATTCCTTTGAGCGCGGGCTGGTGGGCGTAACGGCGGAATATTCCATGCGGGAAGACGGCGGCGTTAAGGTGGTTAACCGGGGCTACAAAACGGCTTCCGGCGCATGGAAAGAGGCCACAGGCCGCGCCTACTTTATCGGCCCGGCGTCAGTGGGGCAGCTGAAAGTATCCTTCTTCAGGCCTTTCTACGGCGGCTATAACATAGTGGAACTGGACCGCGAAGGTTATAATTATGCGCTGGTGGCCGGCCCGTCAACCAAATACCTGTGGATACTGGCACGCCAGCCCGTACTGGCGCCGGAGATAGTTGCCCGCCTGGCCGCCAAGGCCAGGGAACTGGGGTTTGATACCGGTAAACTCATATTCCCGGGCGCCGCGCCGCAGGTTAAATAAAAGGGGCTACCGGCAAATCCGTTCTAGAAGACCTTCCAGCTAAGGGCCAGGCTGGTGTTCTGTTCCCATTCATAGTCTACCTCGGTCGAGGAGACGTCCTTATTGTCCATGTTGAAGGCCAATATTATCTTGAGGTACTTCGACAGCGAGACGGTGAGGGTATTTTCCCATTCCAGCGCGCACTTGCGCGATTCGGTAAGGCGGTTCCAGGAATCGTCCGTCTCCACCACGCCGCTGTAAGCGCCGGCTTTCATCTCGTATGCCACGGCCGGGCCCAGATTACCGTCGAATTCCAGCACACCTTCCAGGCCGTAGGAGGGGTCGTGATGGAAAAGGCGGGAGTTGAGGTAATGCTGGTGATACCAGCCGCCGCGCAGCGTAAGCTCGTCGTGCTCTCCGTCCAACACGGTAAATATCAGGCCCAGGGATTCCCTGGCCTGCACCGGGCGGAAGGCCCTGTTCTCGGAGTCCCTGTCGCGGCGGGTGTCGTGTACGGAGGTCTGGAAGTTGCCCGAGCCATAAGGCTCCACAAACCAGCCTGTCTTCAACCGGTAGACCGTATCCAGCACCAGCTGGTCCTTGGTCTCGGTCCAGGCGGGGGAATCGTATTCATCGGTCTCGTCCTTTACCCAGGAAGAGGCGTAGTTCAGGGTGAGCGTGTTGGCCCACTTGGAGCGGGCGGAGTTCCTGTCCAGCTCCGCGCGGGCCCGGGCGTTCAGGTCGGTGTGGACACGGTCATAGAACTCCGTACCAAGCCGTATGCGGTTGCGGGAATGACTGAAGCCGGCGCTTAGCGTAAGCTCCTTGTTCCAGGAGGCCTTGCCGGCGGCGTCCGCGGCCGGCGGCAGGGCTAAAAGCCCCGCCGCCAGCAGCCAGGCAGCCTTACTTGCAGCCATAGGCCACGCCGTTGCAGACGTTAATGTCGTCCGAATAGAGGCCGGTGGGGCTGAAGAACTTCACCTTCAGGCCAATCTCGCGGAAGTCTATGCCTGTGGCCACGCCGGGGAAGCCGAACCCGGGCAGACTGGCGTCGATGGCCGGGAACTTGAAGCCGTTGATGGCCAGCTCCAGGGCGGCCAGGTCCTTTTCAAACCCGTCCAACGGGTCGAAAGAGGGCATGTCCAGCTTTATATCGAAGTGCACCTTGTTCATGGCGGAGTTGACCGCCCGCTCCGCGTCCTCCTGCAGGCCTTTCACGAATTTGCCCACACCCAGTTCCTTCAGAATCTTCCACAGGAAGTCGCTTAGGATGTTCTCTATCTCGCGCTCTATAGCATCGGCGCCCTGTATGATAACCTTGAAGCTTACCGACACACTATAGTGGCTAACGCGCACGGGGTTTTTCCAGGTGGGGTTGGGGTATGGGAAGGAGAAGGAGAATTCCTTATCCATAACGGCGGCCAGGCCGTTGAGCGCACCGGTAATGGACCGGAGGCTGTCCAGCAGCGCTTCCAGGTCCTCGCGTATTTTTTCTATGCCGTTAAGCTCGGCGCTGAAAGGGTCCATGAATTTCATGGAAGGCATCCAGCCGGAGGGGTCCACCAGCAGCAGGCGCACCACGCGGTCGTATTCGTTCACCACCACGTCCAGCTTGGTGGCGACGTCGTCCAGGTTGGCCTGCGCGCAGGCCTGTTTGTCGGCGGGGATCTTTTTTACGCAGCCGGCGGCGATGGCCACCGGGATGGGCAGATTGGCAACCACATCCTCGTTAACCGTGTAGATGGCCTGGCTGACGGTATTCATCTTGTCGGCGGCGGTGTCCAGCTTCTGGCGCAGCGGGGTGGTGCGGGCCACTATGGCGTCCATGCGCTTGCGGGCCGCGGTAACTTTAGTCTTTATGGGGGTTAAGGTGTCCTTTACCTTGTTGGCTTTTTCACGGGCCGCGGGAATAAGGGCCGCGGCGGTGGCGGCGTCGTTGGCGGCTGTAAGGGCCGTGTCCAGCTTTTGCAGGTCGGAGTCCAGGGTTTCCAGCATGGCCAGGCGGTCGGCCGAGGTCTGCAGGAAGTCGTGGATGTTTACGGTCTCCGTATAAAGCGCGTACTGGTCGCCCAGGAGCTGCTTATCGTCACGGTAAAGTTTTTGCAGGGCCGGGCTGGCCTTCTCTATATCCTCGATGTACTGCGGCGTGGTGGTGCCTTTCCCGCCTACGTAACCTGGCGGCTTTAGGCCGCCGAACGGGGATTTTGCTTCACCGGCAGTGGCCAGCAGACCAAGGGCGGCTATGAACGCGAGTGTCTTCATGATGTTCTCCTCTATAACCGTGGTGTAATGCACTATGTTAGCAAAGAGAGGGGCTGTGTGAGAAATGGCGCCCGGGTATGCCCGCGCGGCACCTTGCTTTCCCAACCTGTCTCCCGGAATACTATAATTCTACCTGCGGGCATTAAGCGCAGGCAGTTAACAATAGGGGACATTTATGGCGCAGATGGCAATTTTTAAGCCGCGGGCCTGGACGCTGCAGGAAACCGCGTCAGGGCCGCGCGTGGTTATACCATCGCCTGTGCTCTGGCCTGTATCTATATTCCTGGGTTTCTGGCTTTTTGGCTGGACTAGCGGGGAGGTGGCGGCAATTAAAGCTCTGTGGCAGCTGGCGCGGACAGCTACCGGCGGGCTGGCCCTGCTGCCGGGCGCCTTTCTGCTGTTCTGGCTGGCCGGCTGGACGGTGGCAGGGTTTTTTACGTGGGGGATATTCCTGTTCTCCATACAGGGCCGCGAAGTGGTAAGCTTGCACGGTGACAAATTACGCATACGCCTGGAAACGCTGCTGGGACTGGGCTGGAACCGGCATTTTGCGCTGGCGGAGATGGCCCCGCCCCGGCTGCTTAGCATGCCTGTGCCCGAAAACAGCAAACCGGACCCCGCGCAGACGGTTGGCATGGCGCTGCCTAAATATTCCGGCATCGCCATAACCAGCGGCTCCCGCAAATGGCGGCTGGGCCTGGGGCTGGAAGAGACCGGCGCCAAAGACCTGCTGTATACGCTTACGGCGCGCTTTGGCCTGCCGCGGGCGGCGGCTCCGCAGCAATAGCGGCGCTTGTGGCGGCCGGCTATTTGATAAAATCCTATTACGCTTATGGCAGACATCCAGCTTGACCTTTTTTCACAGCACACGCCGGCACCGGCGTATTTATTCTTCGATACCGAAACCACCGGCCTGCCGCGCAGCTGGCAGGCGCCGGTAACCGCCCTGGACAACTGGCCCCGGCTGGTGCAGCTGGCCTATATGGCCTACGACGCCGAGGGGGGCCTGCTCTACTCTTTTGACTGCATAATAAAACCGGAGGGGTTCACCATCCCCGAAGAAGCGGCGCGCATACACGGCATTACCACCGCGCGTGCCCTGAAAGAGGGCAAAGCGCTGGCCGCGGTGCTGCGCGATTTTAAAGCCCTGCTGGACCCCGCCAAATACCTGGTGGCGCACAACATGAGCTTCGACGAAAAGATAATGGGCGCCGAACTGCTGCGTAGCGGCATGCCAGACCTCACCGCCTCCAAGCAAAAGATCTGCACCATGCACGGCACCACGGAATACTGCGCCATCCCCGGACCGCGCGGCTATAAATGGCCCAAGCTGGCGGAACTGCACCAAAAATTATTCCGCTGCGATTTTGAGGCCGCCCATAACGCGGCCGCCGACGTTGCGGCCACGGCAAAATGTTTTTGGGAATTGAAGAAGCTGGGGATAATAAAGTTCCCCGGCTGGTAGGCCCGCCCGATAGCTATGTTCACAGAAGCAACGCCGCTATTGCCCGCACACGCGGTTAAGTTCCGCTATATCGCCGGCCGTTAACCGCAGAACATCGCCCTTGTTCACCGGGTACATAAGGCTGTCCGCTCCTGCAACATGGTCCAACCCCAGGGCGTGGCCCAGCTCGTGCGCCAACAGGCTCACCAATTGCG
>MGVB01000035.1 GCA_001800275.1 Elusimicrobia bacterium RIFOXYA12_FULL_57_11 | reverse complement strand
CGGCGACGCCCGCAGCATAGGCAAGGTAAAAGCCTTCTTCGGCAATACCGGCATCCTTGTGCGGGCCTACGCCTACATGCTGGCCCACTCGGCCAAAGAATTCGGCGAGATAGCCGTAGCCTCCATAATCAACGCCAATTACGTGGCGGCGCTGCTGAAGGAAATGTATCCGTCTTATTCCAGCGAGTACTGCATGCACGAATGCGTGCTGACGCCCGGCGCGGACATGTTAGCCAAGGGTCTCAAGACGCTGGACGTGGCCAAGGGGCTCTTAGACCGCGGTTTCCACGCGCCCACGATTTACTTCCCGCTGATCGTGCACGAGGCGATAATGATAGAGCCGACCGAAACCGAATCTAAGGACACTTTGGACGAGTTCGCAGCGGCCATGAAGTCCGTGCACGACGACGGCATGGCCGATCCGCAGAAGCTGAAGGACGCGCCGCACAATATGCCGGTTAAACGGCTGGACGAAGTGCAGGCGGCCAGACAGCCGAACCTGCACTGGTAGCGGGTCGGGCGCCGCGGGGACAGGGTTATCAAAACGCGCTCCGCCACACCGTGGCGTCGCTCCTCCTCAGGCCTCGGCGCTTGCGCAAGCCTCGGCCTTCGGAAGGTTTTGCTGACCCTGTCCCCGCGGCGCCCTTAGGTTACACAGGATGAATAAGGGAATAATAATCGAAACGCCGCCGCTGGACGTCTTTGGGCAGATGGCCACGGACGAGGCGCTGTGCGAGAATTTGCCGGCGCCGCATGTGTTAAGATTTTATAACTGGGCCTCTCCGGGCATTACCTTCGGCTATTCGCAGAGACGCAAAGCCGTACAGGAAGCCGTGACGGCAGCAAACACCCCCATTACCGACATAGTGCGGCGGCCCACCGGCGGCGGCATAGTGTTCCATGAGACCGACATCACCTTCTCCTTTATTTTCAATTCGCCCGGAGTTTATTTTGAGCCCGGCAAGACCTATGACCGCCTGCACCGCGTGATCACCGCCGAATATGCGCGCCTGGGCGTAACCTTCGACCTGTTGAAGGAAAAGACCCGAGACTACGCGGTGAACGACCCGGCAATGAACTGCTTTGAAAAACCCGTAAACATGGATATTTTGTATAATGGGAAAAAAGTGCTTGGCGGGGCGCTGAGAAAGTTCGGGGATTACATGTTGTACCAGGCGTCTTTCCAGGCGCCTGACGCACAGAAGGACGCCCCCCTGCACAGGAACGCGGTTATAAAAGCGCTGGGCACTGAATTCGGGCTTAACTGGGAAGTAGCGGCGATTTCAGCGGAGACGGCACAAAAGGCGGCGGGTATAGCGGCCGCCAAATACCGCACTCCGGCGTGGAACGAAAGAATATAAACTTTGGAGGCAACATGATAGCTTTTGTGCTTTGCAAACTGGTGGCCGGCCTGGAGCAGAAAGCCGTGCAACAGATAAAGAACGTGCGCGGCGTCAAGGAAGTGTACATGACCTTCGGCGGCTGGGACGCCATCCTGATGGCGGAATCCGACACCATCGACAAGCTGAGCGGGCTTATTGTCAGGGAAGTGCGCGGCATCCACGGAGTTCAAACCACTGAAACGCTGGTCACCACAAACCTGTAATTTTTACCGGGGATAAAGAAGGAACGATGGAAAATAACGCTGGTTTCAGCAATCCCGCCGACAAACTGGTCCTGATAGTCGACGACGACGATTCCGTAAGGGAACTCATAGAATTTGTGGTAAAAAAAGAGGGTTTCCGTGTCGACAAAGCCGCGGACGGGGAAGAGGCGCTAAAAAAAGCCCGCACCATCAACCCCGACCTTATACTGCTGGACCTTATGTTGCCGAAATTCGGCGGTTTCGAGATATTGCGCGAACTCCAGGGAGATGAAACAGAATCCATCCCGATCGTAATAATTACCGGGCGCTATACCGACCGCTCCACTTCGGAAATGATAAAACAGGAACCGAACGTAAAGGATTTCATAGAAAAGCCGGTGAAGCCACAGGTCCTGAGCGCCGTAATGCACAAAATCCTGCATACGCAGCCTAAAAAATGAAGCGTTTCCTGTTGGCCGCCTGCGCGGCCATCCTCTTCTTTGCCGCAGCGGCCGTCGACCTGGGATTGCGCTCCCGCGCGGCGCTGAGGCAGGCGCAGCTGCACGCTTTGTGGAGCGCCACTCCCGGTCTGAAAACCGCGCATTATGACGGCCTGCTGAAAGAACAACTCGCCCTGCTGGAAAAAGAAACAGCCGCCGGGAGGCTGGACAGAGCCCGGGCCGAACGCCAGGCGGCGGTTCTGAAAGCGGAAAGTGATTTTCACCTGGCCGAAAGTTCAGCCAAGCTCTCCTGGATATGGTACAGAACCGCGGCGGAAAAATTCTCCTCGCCGTTTAACCCCTGGGCGGCACAAGCCCGCGCCCGCCTGCCGGCCGCAACCGAAGCCTGGCGCGCCGAACTGGCCGCAAAAAAAATTAAGGCCGGAGATTGGATGTTGGAATAGAATAACCTCTGCGCAGAGCCCTTGTCCCCCCGCAGGGTTCACAACAAAAATATACGGGCATTTCCGCGGCCTGTTTCAGGACGAGCCCTTCCCATGAAAACAGTTAAAACGATAATCGGCATAATCCTCGCCCCCGCGGCCCTCGCCACCGCCTGGGTAACCGTCACCACGCTGGGCCCGGCGCTGGGCACGATACGTGTGACGTTCCCGCTGCTGGCCGGCGCCCTGGCTTTCACGCTGCTGCACGCCGCCCCCGTCTTCTCACGCGGGAGCAAAAGCGGCGGAGGCCGCTTTTATGTGGCCGGGCATGAACTGACCCACGCGCTGGCCGCCGTATTCAGCGGCATACGGGTGCGCAAAATCTCGGTCCGCAGCCGCAGCGGCTATGTGCTGCTGGATTCCAGCAACATGTTCATCTCGCTGGCCCCCTATTTCATCCCGCTCTATACGTTGGCAGTCTCCGCCGCGTACTGGCTGGCCTGCCGCTTTTACGCCGCCGCGCCCCTGCGTCCCTGGTTTTTAGCCGCGGCGGGGTTTACCCTGGCCTTTCACCTGCTGCACACGGCCGATATACTGGCGGGCCCGGTGCAAAGCGACCTGAAGAAAGCCGGCGGACCCGTATTCTCGCTGCCACTGCTGCTGCTGCTGAACTGCCTGGGACTCGCGGCGGCGCTGAAACTGATGTTTCCCGAACTGCTTTCATTAAAAGCCTATTCCACCCGCCTGCTGGCGGCCCAAAATACCGCTTACTCCGCCATATTCTCCGCGGGGACTTATATCGCGATGCTGCTGGCCAAATACTGCTAAAATATACCCAGGCGAGATGAAACTATTCAAGCAGATACTGGTCAGGATAATATTCCTGCCGCTCATACTGGCGGCCGGGCTTGCCGCCACCGCGTTAGTGGCGGCGCATTTCATGATCACCCCGGAAGACCTGCGCTCACTGGTCACCCACCAATTCCAGGAACTGCTGCAGCGGCCGGTGCAGATAGAGTGGGCCAAACTCTCCGCGACCGGAGACATAACGATAAAAGGACTTCGCGTCGTGGAATCCGGCCCGGAAACCGTCTATTTTCTGACCGCCGACCGCATCTACGCCAATTGCCGCCTGCTGCCACTGCTGCGGCGCAGGGTGGAGATAGGTAAAATAACCTTCATAGCCCCCAGGCTGGAATTGGTGAAGAACAAGGACGGACGCTGGAACATAGGAAGCTTTTTTTCAGGCTATCGCAAAACCGGCAAAGGCCACAGCCTTAACCGCATAGCCGCGGCGGAGATAAAAGACGGCGAGGTCGTAGTTTCTTACGCGGCCTCCGGCAAACGCTATACTTTTGAGCACTTCAACCTTACGCTTAACAATTTCAACCCCAACGAGGATACCCACTTCGACACTTCGATGTATTTCAGAAGCAACACCTTCAAAAAGCCCGTAGACGGGAGAATCTACTCGGAGGGCACTGTCAATTTCACGGGCTTCAACTGGCCGCTGGCCGAGATCAACGGCTTGCGGGCCGAACTCTCCCTCTTGAACAAATCCGCCAGCTTCACCGGCAGCATGAAGAATTTCCGCCGCCCGGAGATAAAACTTAAAGCTGAAACCCAGGATTTCAGGAGCAGCGAGCTGGCATACCTTTTCACTTCTCCCTGGCCTTTCACGGCCCCGCGGTCGTTATGGAACCTGAACGCGGTATTCACCGGGACCGGCACCGTGGCCGTTAACCTTATATCCCGGCCGCTGAACCTGACCGCGGAAGGCACGTTGAACCTGGCCGCCCCGGTGCCAGAGTATAATTTCGCCATAGCAGCCCCTCCCATTACTATCGCGGCGCTCAAGCGCTATACCGAATTACCGCTTAGCGAACCTTCCGGTAAAATACAGGCGCGGATCAAACTGACCTCAAAGGACGGAAAACCGCAGCTCGACCGCGTTTTTGCCAACGCCGCGTGGGCCGGTTTCCGCTATCACGCGCTTTCCGCCTCCGACCTAAACATTACCGCCCTGCTTTCGGAAAATTTAGCTAACAGCTATATTACGGCCTCGGACGGGAAAATCACCATGGGCCCGGCCAGTTTCACCAATCTAAAACTAAAAACGGAGATCACCAAGGAAGAACTTTCCCTTACCTATTCCGGCCGCCTCAACAAGTTCCCGGTAAAAGGCAAAGCGGCGATCGTAAACCCCTTTGCCCCTTCCAAGACCGTATACTTCACCGGGTACTCCAACAAACTGGTCTTTTCACAGACCAAGGCGCTTATCCTGGATATAATAAAACTGCGCGGGTCGCCCAAACGAAAGGCCACCCGCAGTTCGCAGCTGGCCTGGCTGAAAAAGCTCAAGAACTCAATCCCCACCGGCTACGCCTTTTTCAACCTTCTGTATAAAGCCGATCATTTTGCCCACGACTACATGGAAGCCGACAACTTTTATGTTTCCGCCGCGCTGAAGAACATCTCGGGCAGCATTGAAAAGCTAAAAGGGGATATCCTGATAAAATCAGGCCGCGGCACTTTTTACGACGTGGAAGCCACCTCGGAAAAGGACAGGGTTTTCTACATTTTTTCCATGCCGCTGCGGCTGGTATACAAGATGAACCGCATGGGCGCGCTGAAATTCGGCTACAAGCTTAAGGATATTTCATTCAACGCCATAGGCGGCAACTATTCCCTGAACAACGGCAAAGTACGAATAAACAACTTCTATATGGACGGCAAGGAATTTGCGACCAGCGCCACAGGCTGGATAGATTTTTCCAACGAAACTATGAACCTTAAAATTTATACAATATCAGGGAAGTATTACTCCATGGGAAGCCTGCCGGAAGGGCTCACGGACGCAAGCGGCAAACCGGCCCTCGCATTTACCCTGGAAGGAAGCATGGCCAAGCCGGTGATTAACATGCTCAGCTCCAAGGACAGCGGCCGGATAATCAAGGAAGCCGCTGGCAAGAACTCCGGTATAAATTTCAGCAAACTTGAAAAGTTGATGAGAGGAGCAAAATAATGTCCAAACTAGGCAAATTTGACGTGGTAGGGCTCTTGCAGGAGCACGGGGCGATACTCAACGGGCATTTCCAGATTCCGTCCGGTTTCCATACCCAGACCTACATACAGCCGTCGCTGGTGCTGCAGTACCCGCACCTGGCGCAGAAGATAGCCAAAGAGATGGCCGCCAAGTTCCCACAGGAAATAAACGTGGTAATTTCTCCTTCAGTGGGCTCCATGGCCATAGGCCAGGAAGTGGCCCGCGTAAAAAAAGCCCGCTCTATTTTCACCGAACGCATAAACGGGATCATGGTACTTAAGCGCGATTTTAAGATTTCGGAAGGAGAACGCGTGCTGGTAGTGGACGATGTGCTGAACACCGGGAGACTTTGCGGTGAAGCCATCAATCTGGCCCGCGGCTACGGAGCCAAGATAGTAGGGATTGCCGCCATAGTAGACCGCTCTACGGGCGACCTGGCCTTTAACGTCCCCGTGCGTGGGCTTATCTCCTACCCGCTGCAGCTTTACCCTCCCGACAACTGTCCATTGTGCAGGCAAAAACTGCCCCTTACCGTGCCTGGATCTTCCCACCATCAGACACATAGCCAGGAATAAACAGCGCAGCCGGAAATAACCGGCAAGCGGTAATTTGTGAGCGGCAAATCCGGCTCCGGCTTCTTAAAACATTTCCGTTCCTGACAGGCAATTTCCGGACACCAGTTACTTCACGGACCGTAAAAATGAAAACCAACACCATCGCACTGCTTTCGGACTTCGGCACAGCCGACCCTTTTGTAAGCGCCATAAAAGGCGTGCTCCTCTCTAAGGCGCCCGGATTGGCCATCATAGACATAACACACCAGATACCACCGCAGGATATTCACACGGCGGCTTTTTACCTGATGGCGGCCATGCCCTATATGCCAAAGAACACCCTGTTCATAAGCGTGGTGGACCCTACGGTCGGCACCGGGCGCGGCATCATATGGGCCAGGACGGAACATTACCAGTTCATCGCGCCCGACAACGGGATCATAAGCTGGGTAGACCAGAATGAAAAGATAACCGAAGCCCGCTTCATAAACAATTCCGGCCTCTTCATGAAAAATATCAGCTCCACCTTCCATGGACGCGACATAATGGCCCCCGTGGCGGCAGCAATAGCCAAGGGCCTGCCTGAAAAGAAAATAGGCCCGGTTTTCAGCGAATACCGCACCTTCCCCTTTCCCCAGCCGCAGAAAGGCGGCAACAGGGTGACCGGCCAGGTCATAGCAATAGATAATTTCGGAAACGCTGTCACCAACATCAGGCGCGATTACCTCACCGCTAATTCCGTGTTCAGCATATCCGACCGCATGCTTAAAGGCCTGAAGCTTACCTATGCCTCGGTGCCTGAAGGTGAAGCGCTGGCGCTTATCGGATCCTTCGGATTCCTTGAGTTCTCCGTACGCAACGGGAATTTCGCACGCACGTTCGAAGTTAAAATAGGCACCGTAGTGGAAGCCATGGGATCAATAGATGAATGAGATAAAACCGCTGCAGCTGAAAAGCTCCGCCGTAAAACGCCGTTCCCTGGGACACCTCTGGGTGTTTTCCAACGAACTCGAAAAGATAGACACTTCAATACCCCCGGGCACTATCTGCAGCCTCCTCTACCCGGGCGGCAAACCGGCGGGAGTGGGTTTTTTCAACCCCAAAAGCCTCATCGCCCTGCGCCTGCTGTCGCAAAACACGCTGAAACCGCCGGAAGGGTTCATACAAGACCGCCTGGCCGCGGCGCTGGAATACCGGCGCCTGCTCGGGGTAGAGCGCTTTTGCCGCCTCTGCTTCGGGGAATCTGACGGCCTGCCCGGACTTATCGTTGACCGCTACGGGGACACCCTGGTAGTAGAGATCCTCTCCGCGGGGATAGAACTTTTGAAGGGCGCTGTCACCCAGGCGCTGAAAGACCTGCTTAAACCGCGCGGCATCTTGTACAGGAACACCCATCATTTCCGGGAACTTGAAGGACTTAATTCCTACGAGGAAGTGGCTTACGGCACAATGCCGGAAACCGCGGAGCTTACCGAGAACGGCCTCCACTACAAGATCCCCATGGCCAGCTCGCAAAAGACCGGCTGGTACTTCGACCAGAGGGAAAACCGCGCCGCGCTCAAGCCATTTTTCAAGGGCCGGCATGTGCTTGACCTGCACACCTACCTGGGGGGCTTTGCCCTTACCGCGGCCGCCGCCGGCGCCGAATCCGTCTGGGCGGTGGATTCTTCCGAAAAAGCCATAGACGCGGCGCAGGAGAACGCGAAACTGAACGGTTTCGCCGACAGAATAATATTCAGGAAGGAAAAGGCCGAGCGCCTTCTGGAAGCCATGGAAACCGGGCAACTGCCGGAAAAACCTGATTTCATCCTGCTGGATCCCCCGAACATAGTGCGCAGCAAAAAACACCTGCCGCAGGCGCTTAAGATGCTGGCCCGCATGGCTGGCGCCGCCATCAAGGCCCTGCCGCGCGGCGGCTACCTGGCGGTGTCCACCTGTTCCCACCACATTTCACGGGGCATATTCGTAGACACGCTGTCCGTGGCGGCCGCGAAAGCGGGACGCAAGGCCATGATGGTGGAACTGCGCGGCCAGGCAAAAGACCACCCCATACTGGTAAGCATGCCTGAAACAGAATACCTGCATTTCGCCCTGCTGAGGATAGTGTAAATCCCGTAAAAAGAGAACAGGGCCTTCGGGCCCTGTTCTCTTTTATCTTGCAGCGCCCTAAGAGAGTACGCTTTTAACAACTTTAAGTATTTCGGCACGACTTGAAGGCTTGGTTAAATAGGTCCTGGCGCCATAACCGATAGCCTGTTCTATTTCCCTGATACTCCCCTCTACGGTAAGCATCACAACAGGGATGGTCTTCGTTACCTGGTCGGTCTTGATCGCCTTGCAGGCCTTCAGCCCGTCCAGCACGGGCATGTGGATATCCAGCATGATCAGCGCCGGCAGTTCCTTACGGGCCGCCTCTACGGCGTCCTTCCCGTTCTCCACGCCTATAACCGCATAGCCTTCTTTCTCAAGCATGTGGGTGAGCAGTTCCAGCATATCGGCGTCATCGTCGGCAATGAGAATCTTGTTGTGCAGGGGCATAGGACACGACTCCTGAAATGGAATTTGCCGCGGGTTGGGATCGAACCAACGACACCTGGTTTTTCAGACCAGTGCTCTACCACTGAGCTACCGCGGCAAAAGGTGGTATGACTACTTGATAATATTAGCATTTTTGGCAAAACAGGTTAAGGCTTCACCGGTTCATGGGCGGCAAAATCACCCTATCCCTGCTGCCACACACCTGGAAGGACCGGCGGCCGGGCGCGGGTTATTTTCCCCCCCAATTAATATATAATTTGAAAGCCGTAAACCAGACGCGCACTTGAAACACTGACCGGAGGAAAAATGGCCGAGAAAACACCAGGGAGCAAAGAATTCGCCGCGGCGGCGCTTGAAGCCTATAACAAATTTGCCGCCACCAAGGGGGCGGACAGTCTCAGAAAACTCTTCGACTCACTTTTCAACCTTAATGCCGCCTTGCGTGAGGAAGTCCAGAAAAGCACGCTTGAGCCGGTGAAAATTATTATCTCGAAACTGGAAAAGAACACTCCTTTGACCCCGGACGACATGCAGTTCATCCGGCTCTGGCTGGTAGGCGACGCCGAAGCCTACGCGGCCCGGGAGAACGATTTCAGCGGCTGGATCACGGAGCTGACCCGGCTTATGACGACCATAGCGCAGACAGCGCCCCAGGCCACGGATGTGCGCGCGAATATGGCCGTGCAGGGCACCGTAACCGACGCGCTGGGCCTTATTCCCAACATGCAGAAATTCATGGAAGCGCTGGACCGGGTAAAAAGGTTCGAGAATTCCACCAGAACCATGGACGCGGGCACCATGCTCGCCGTAAAAAACCTGCTGGAAGGGAAAATAAAATCGACTAACGATTAACGGGCCGGGCGGCCCTGCGTAAAAAAACCCGCTGCCGGTCAACCGCCGGCGGCGGGATTTTTAAGTATCCGCTGCTCCATTTCTTTCACTTTCAGCTGCAGGGCACTGATCTCAAAAGGCTTGGTAAGGTAATCCGTGACTGCGGCGTCGTACCGCTGCACAAGGTCTTCGGCCATAAAGCCTATGGTCAGCACCAGCACCGGAAGGTTCTTAAACCTTTCATCCCCTCGTATAAGCTTCAGGAGTTCGACTCCGTCCATCTCCGGCATATTCACGTCCAACACCGCTATATCGGCGCCTTCGGTCTGCAACCGTTCCCAGGCCACCAGGCCATTCTCCGCCTGCAACACCTCATCCTTCCCGTCGGCAAGAATGTCCACCATCAGTGACATGAAAATTTTATCGTCGTCCGCTATAAGTATTTTCATAAGCCCCGGGCAGCTTTATAAGAGTGCGGCGGCACCGGGCACCTTCGCGCTTACGGGCCGTTTAGCGGCGGCCGGGCCGGAGCCAACGGCCTCAAGGGTTTCACGGACTATAAGGTCCGCCCACTCCTTTCTCAATTCGGAGACAGGCGCGGGAAGCGTTTTGTGGGGGATTTCAAGCTCTTCAAGCAATTTATTCAGGCGGGTGTAGATATCCACCTGGAATTCCTTATTCTGCGCTTCCCTTATACCGTCGTCCATAAGCTCGCCTACCATGGGGAGTTTATAGATAACGTCATACGGAAATTTTGCCGCATACCCCCGCAGGAAATCCCGGACGAAAGGGTTGCTGCCGCAGCGGCGTTCCATATAGACCAAATTATCAAAAACACTGCGGTCGCAGACCACTACCTGGTAGTTGCGGATGGCGGAGCGTAATTCCTCGGTGATATGCTGCATCATTATATACATCTGCGCGGGCAGGGTTGTATTTTCATTTATCGGGATACCCTGTTCATAAGCCGCCGCGGCTATTTCAGAGAAAACTTTTACCTTAAGCCCCCGTTTCTTCAACTCCGCGGCCACCTCAAAACAAAGAGTGGTCTTGCCTGTGCCATGCGTGGAGATCAGGGCTATCTTGTACGGCCTGCGTTTGGAAATCGTTGTCATTTATGGACCTCATTTTAGCGGGTACCAGTACTTTTTAGCATATTATGCCGGGCAGGTTCACTTTTCCCTGCCGGAAATATCCATCCAGACCGCGCACAACAGGATAAGACCCTTTATCACATACTGGTAGGTGATATCCAGGTTCAGCAGGCTCATGCCGTTATCCAGGCTGGACATTATCAGCGCGCCGATTATGGCGCCAAGTATGGTGCCCACGCCGCCCATCAGGCTTGCGCCGCCTATAACGCAGGCGGCAATAGCGTCGAGCTCCATATTTATTCCGGCGGAGGTTGTGGCGGCATTAAGCCGTGCGGCAAGCACCACACCCGCCACGGAAACTATAGCCCCGAAGATAATGAACAAGGCCATAAGGTTGGCGCTGATATTTACACCCGAAAGCCTGGCGGCCTCGGAGTTGCCGCCTATGGCGTAAAGCCTGCGGCCGAACACGGTGCGTTCGGCCGTAAAAGACAGCAGCAGCGCTATGCCTATGAGCAGGAGAAGGCTGTAAGGCACACCCTTGTTGAACGCCAGTATCCCGAAAAAGCCGGCTATCGCCGCTGACACAAGAATTAACCGCGCCGCACGCAGGCCCGGCGCAGGCACCTCAAACCCGTGGCGCAGGCGCTCGCCGCGCCGGCGCGCCTCAAAGAACATGAACACCGCTATGGCCGCCAGGGCCAGCAGCAGCGCCGAACCATTGAACGAGCCGGGATGCTGAAAAACATCCGGGAGGTAATTCTGTCCCACCGCCCGGAAAGCCCCGCTTAACGGGCTTACCGTAGCGCCTCCGGTAACCCCCAGTATAAGGCCGCGGAAGGCCAGCATGCTGGCCAGGGTAACTATAAAAGCGGGCACTTTTTTATACGCCACCCAAAACCCGTGCCAGGCCCCTACGGCCATCCCCGCAGCCACCGCCGCCAGCACAGCGCCGGCCGTGCCCCAGCCGTAACGCACCTGGAGAACCGCGGCCACCGCGCCTGCAAAACCGGCTACGGACCCTACGGAAAGGTCGATATTGCCCGTCACTATTATCAACGTCATACCGCAGGCCACTATGGCCACCGTTACGGTCTGGATAAAAAGGTTGGAGAGATTACCGGGCGAGAGGAACACAGGGCCGCAGAGGATGGAAAAAGCCAGCCAGATACCCGCAAGCGCTATTAGCATGGCATAGCTGCGGATGTTCTTCCTCACACTTTGCTTCAGCGCTTCCATGGATTCTCCTTAAAACCTACCGCCAAAATATCCCGGCACCTGGCGGGCTTCAGGCGCACGCGGCAAGGGTCATTATTTTCTCTTGTGTCGCGGTTTTCCCGTCCAGCTCCCCGGACACGCGGCCGGAGCGCATTACAAGTATCCTGTGGGCAAGCCCCAGCACTTCCGGAAGTTCCGAAGAGATAACTATTATCCCCATACCACCGCGCGCGAGACGGTCTATTATGCCGTAGATCTCGAATTTGGCCCCGATGTCTATGCCCCTGGTCGGTTCGTCCAGGATAAGCACCCTGGGGGCGGTCATCAGCCACTTTGAAAGTACTACCTTCTGCTGGTTGCCGCCACTCAGGTTAACGGCCCGTTGCTCCGGGGAAGGGGTTTTTATTTTCAGGTCGCGGATATAGCTGACGGCGGCCAGTATTTCGGCGTTCTCGTCTATAACCCCGCGCGCCGCCACTTTATCGAGGCTCGCAAGGGTGACGTTCGTAGTAATATCGGACGGTAGCACCAGGCCGAATTTCTTCCTGTCTTCCGAGACCAGGCCCAGGCCGGCCGCTATGGCGTCGCGGGGAGAGGTTATCCCAAGTTCTTTGCCGTCCAGCCGGACGCTGCCCGCAAGCCCAGGGCCCCATGCGCCAAAAAGGCTCATCGCCAGTTCCGTCCGTCCGGAACCAACCAGCCCGGCTATTCCCAGCACCTCTCCACGCCGCACTTTAAAACTGATATCCTCCACCCGCATCCCTGAAGCGGGATCTTCGGCGGTCCAGCCCGACACCTCAAAAAGATCATTCCCCGTGCCGCTTTCTTTTTCCGGGAAAACTCCGGACAGTTCCCTGCCTACCATCCTGGTCACAATGGAGGCTTCAGTCATCGCGGTCTTTTCTTCGGTGCTTACGGTCCGGCCGTCACGCAGCACCGTTATGCGGTGGGCAAGTTCCAGCACCTCGCCCAGGCGGTGGGAAATATAGATACAGGCCACTCCCCGCGCGGCTAAACCCTTGATTATCGCCAGGAGGTTGCGTGACTCGTCTTCCGAAAGCGCGGCCGTGGGCTCATCCAGTATCAGTACCCTCACGTTTTTGCGCAGCGCCTTGGCTATCTCCACAAGCTGCTGGTAGCCCACTCCCAGCCGCCCTACGGCGATTTCCGGATTTATTTCAAGACCCACAAGCTTAAGAGCGGCCTCGGCCTCGGCCAGGGAGGCTTCGCGCCTGATAACCCCGCCAGAGTGCAGTTCCCCGCCCAGCAGGATGTTTTCCGCCACACTCAGCTGGCGCACCAGCGCGAATTCCTGGTGAATGATAGCTATCCCGGCGCGTTCAGCCGCGCGGATGCCGTCGAACCGGACCTCCCCGCCATCCACCAGCACCTGCCCCCCGTAAGAGCCATCCGGATAAACTCCGCTCAAGATCTTCATCAGCGTGGACTTCCCCGCGCCATTTTCCCCCACGAGGGCATGTATCTCGCCGGTGTTGACGCCAAAGCTGACCCCGTCCAGCGCCCGCACGCCGGGGAAGTCCTTAACGATGTCCTTTACTTCCAGTAAATAGCTCATCAGATCGGTTTTTGCGCGGACAAGGCGGGATTGCAGGCGGTTCCGGCGTTACAGGGAGCGGGCGGGCCTGCGGGAAATCCCCGTTCCGGCTTATCTGCCGTAAACTTCTTCCCGCGGGAGGTAACCACCCTGGACCAATATTTTGCCTATATTATTTCTGTCTATAGCCACCGGCTCAAGCAGCAGAGAAGGGACGTCTTTTTTACCGTTCGGCACCGTGGTGTTAACCGGGGCCCGGCCCCCCGCCGCAAAACTCATAGCCGCCCCGAAAGCCGCGGCAGCCAGCTGCCTGGTGTCCTTGAACACGGTCATCGTCTGGGTGCCGTCCATTATCCGCTTGGCGGCGGCGGCCTCGGCGTCCTGTCCCGTTACCGGCACCCGGCCGGCCAGTTTATAAAGCGCCAGCGCTTGTATGGCCCCTCCGGCGGTGCCGTCGTTGGGGGCAAGCACGGCCTGGATATTCCCGTTATTGGCGGTCAGAGCGTTCTCCATCAACTTCATAGCCTCTATAGGCTGCCAGTCTTTTACCGGCTGGTCCATTACTATCCTTATATCTCCCCGGTCTGCCAGCGGCTGCAGGATGTTCATGGCCCCCTGGCGGAAAAGAGCGGCGTTATTATCGGTAGGCGCCCCGGAAAGGACAACATAGTTTCCTTTGGGAACCATTCGCGTGATATACCGCCCCTGAATCTCCCCCACCTTAACGTTGTCGAACGAAACATACAGGTCCACATCGGCGTTAAGTATAAGCCGGTCGTAGGAGATAACCTTTACACCCTGAAGCGCGGCTTTCTCCACTATAGCCGAAGCCGCGGCGGCGTCATGCGGCGCCACTATGAGAACGGTTATGTTCTGCGCCAGCAGGTTTTCGCATTGCGCCAGCTGGCGGGCGGCGTCGTTATCGGAAATCTGCACCAGCATTTCCACGCCCAAGGCGGCCGCTTCCTTGCGCAGCTGCTCAAGGTCGCGC
The DNA here is from genome assembly GCA_001800275.1 of Elusimicrobia bacterium RIFOXYA12_FULL_57_11. Lineage (GTDB taxonomy): Bacteria > Elusimicrobiota > Elusimicrobia > Elusimicrobiales > UBA9959 > UBA9959. The sequence goes on along the minus strand of MGVB01000035.1, from coordinate 676 downwards.
ACCCACCGCTCCTCGCGCTGGGTGGGAATGGACAGGCCGATTTTTATTTTCTTAAGGCTTTTCTGAGGTTCCAAGTCGCAGCCGCAAAGCAGCAGCAGGGAAGAGACAAAGATGAATATTTGATAATTGCGCATTGTTTTTCAACCCCAGGCTCCCCGATATCCCCAACAGCACCAATTTTAACAAAAAACAACGGGCAGCGCATCAGGGGGAGACCGCTTTTCCACAGAAGGGGAAGCGCTTTTTTGTACAATATCCGGCATGCACAGCTCCCGGGCAGTCTGCGACATAATACTGGATTCCATTGAACAGACCTGCGAAACTTTCTTCATCACCGATGCCGAAGGCGTAATCCTTTATGTCAATCCCGCCTTCGAAAGGCTCACAGGCTATGCAAACGCCGAAGTAATCGGGAAAAAACCGGATATTTTAAAAAGCGGAGAGCATCCGGAAGCATTTTACAGGGAAATGTGGGAAACGATCAAAACCGGGAAGCGCTGGACCGGCCGCTTGGTGAACCGCCGTAAAGACGGAACGCTCTACAACGAAGAAATACGCATCTGTCCCATAAAGACTCCGGACGGGATGATTAAATATTTTTTCACCCTGCGCCACGACATAACTAAAGAGCTCGCACTGGAAACCCAATTGCAGCAAAGCCAGAAAATGGAATCCC
>MGVB01000034.1 GCA_001800275.1 Elusimicrobia bacterium RIFOXYA12_FULL_57_11 | reverse complement strand
CTCCCGTAGGAGTAGGGCCCGTGTCTCAGTGCCCTTGTGGCCGGTCATCCTTTTAGATCGGCTACCCGTCATAGCCTTGGTGGTCTGTTACACCGCCAACTAGCTGATAGGCCGCAAACTCCTCCTCGAACGACCCTTGCGGGCCTTTCATCCCCTTAAGATGCCTTAAGAAGATTGTATGGGGTATTAGCCCGACTTTCGCCAGGTTGTCTCCCATTCGAGGGCAGATTGTTTACGTGTTACTCACCCGTCTGCCGCTAAGAGCCCGATACACTGGTACTCTTCGCTCGACTTGCATGTGTTAGGCACGCCGCCAGCGTTAACTCTGAGCCAGGATCAAACTCTCCAAAAAATCCATAAAAGCTAATAATTAGCATTTCTGCTGACTATTAACGATTAGCATTTACGGAGCGTTCTATTTAGCTCTATTACTATTGTTTATAACCAACTTAGTTATCACACCATTAGGTAATTGCTTTCGTGTTTATTACACCATTAACACAGTCCTCAGGTTCCTCTGAAAGTTCAGATTCGGGAATTGCTTCCCGGTCCTCTTTCAGGCTTGCCTGATTTCCGCGTTCAGGGTGCCCATTCATACATAATTTTTTAGAGAGCAAACCTTATCCAGCTTTGTGGATTCCACTCCACTGGTACAGGTCTTTTGTTACAGCCGCGGCTTGTGTTCGCGACTGTAAAGAAATCTTATCACAAAACCGCAAACCTTGTCAACTATTATTTTCTCGTCGGAGAAATGTTTTTTAAAAAAACTTTTTCCCTAAAAACCACAGCTCCGCCAGTACCGGCATTCCAATTTTAAAAGATCCCAAGGCTGCCGTTCTTTGCCGCCACCCGGGCGCATAACACCCAGGCGACGTAAATATTCTACAAAATTTACGCCGCGTGTCAAATGCCCCGGACATGCCGGCGCAGCTGGCCTATGATTTATTTTTCAGGGAACTGACCTCTTCGCTGATCACGGACATATGCTCCGATATCGCGTCAAAAGCCGAATACTTGCCCTCCAGCGCCCGGATCTTGCGGGCCATAACTATCTGGTATTCGTCCTTAAGCCACCCCACATCGCTGCTCACCGCAGTTATACGGTCGGACAGTTGCCTTATTTCGGGGATTAAACTCTTTTTAAGCCTTTCCTCGGCCTCCGTGAACATTCTCCCGTATAACGCTTCATTAGCGTTCAGCCGGCCGGCCAGGCCGGCCAAAGCCGCATGCATGGAAACCTCCGCATCGGCAAGCTTGCCAGCAAGGCTGGCCACGGAGTCCTTTAAATAGTTATCGAATCTCCCCGCAAGAGGGTCGTTCTCCGCGGCCTTCACATACCCTTTCATACTGCCCAGGGAGGCCCGGCATTCCCGCTCCACAGCGGAAAACTCCTCCGCGTACGAAGCGAATTTTTGCTTCACGTCCTCGAATCCGGCCACCAGGCGGCCGACATCCTGGCGGAGCGAAGACACCTCGTCAGGCTGGACCGCGGAAACCGCCTTATTAAATACCTTCTCATGCTCCGCAAGTTTTTTCCCGTGCTCCTCCAGCATCAGGCTTACCTTGGCGCTGTCCATATTATTTTCCTGCGCGGCAAGCCTGCTCAGGAACTCCTCCATCTTCTTTTCGGAGCCGTCAACCCGCGCGGCCAGCTTTAACTGCTCCGCCAAGGCAGGCGCGGCGCAAGCGGCCGCGCGCCTGGCCTCCGCCAACGCGGCGCGCAGCACGCCGAGCTCTTTTTCAACGGCCAAAAGCCTGGGGTCATCAGCAGGCGGCGCGGCGGCAAGACCGGCGATATTTTTAAATTCCGCCAAGGCCGCGCGCAGAGCACTGACCTCTTTTTCCACAGCCAGCAGCCTGGAATTATCCGCAGGAGCCGCCGCGGGGGACAACGGCTGCGGCTGCAACGGCTGCGGTTGCAATGGCTGCGGCTGCAATGGCACAGGCTCCGCCCGCTTGGGGACCTTAAACGCGGAGAAAAGAGATTCGTTTTCGTTAGTTTCTGCCATAAACTCCCCCGGGACGCTATTCAAAATCCCTGCGCCGAGACACCTGCAGCTCATCGCTTTCGGGATTATTAACTGGCACAGGCGCGTCTTTTTTAACCGGTTCGCCAAGCACCGGCTTGTAGTCTATTCCCGCCTGCGCATCGGCATTAGGGTTGCTTATCCGCGACTCCGAAATCAACCGCCATACCGCCAGCACCACATTTTCGGACGCCTTCTCTATGCTGTTCTCCGGCGGACGGCCGTATTTCATGGACTGCTCCAGCATCTGCCAGGAGCGCTTGGCCATTTGAGCCTTCAATCTCTCCCTGGCGGCTGCGGAAAGCTCCCACGCGGCCAGGGCCCACTGCTCCACCGATACGGTGCCTATCAATATAGCAAGATCTTTATCCGTAAGTTTCTCGATATCCTCCAGAAAGATCATAGTTGAACGCACCCGCGCCGCTATTTCCGGGTGATTTTTCCGTAAATTTTCATAAAGAGCTTTCTTGGCCCTTACATCTACACTGCCTATAACCTCAAGGGCCCGCTCATAGCCCCCGACAGCCCCGCTCAGCCTTCTCTCCAGCTCTTCCTTTATCTTGGCTATCATATCCAGGTCCACAAAACGGACTTTAGCCACGCTGGCCACAATTTCAGAACCTTTTTCAACAGGGAACATGGAGATGAAGCGGCTTCTGAGCCCGGGAGGCAGATGCATCAAAATCAGAGCTATATCCGCCGGGTCATCCTTGGCCAGCATCCCCACCAGAATACTTAATTTCTCGGCCGGCACGTTAAACACCGCCCCGGCCTCAGGATTTTCCGTGGAATTCCCCGGCTCTTCCACCGCCCCAGCCAGGTACCGCGGCAACCCCGCGTCCGCCTGCCCGGGAACCAGTTCCCGCGCCTCCCCCGCGCCGCCGGCGTTCATTTCCATACTTATCTTCTGCTGGCCGGTACCGGCCATGCTATTCATAGCGCCGGCCATTTTAAGGAACCCCACCCCGACTATCCCCATGGCCACAACAAGTATAAACGCCAGCAGCCCGTACTTTACCAGCATATTGAACATCTCGGGAGTATACCAGACGGGAGCAAAGCCGGCTTTCATTATCAGGATCTCGTCTCCGCGCTTAACATCCAACCCCAGCATATTGCTGACAACCCCCCGCACCTTCTGCACCTCGGCGTCCGAAAGGCTCTCGCTCAGCACCAGCGAAACCGTAAGGCTCTTCACCATATACTGCGGGAACAGGGTCTCCCGGCTAAACCCGGCCGATTCGGGCTCCCCGGGGGCTTTCGCGCGAAGATTTTCCATCATATCCGCCCACCATGGCGCGTTTGCGCCACCGGCGCCAACCTCAGGGAGCGGCAAGGCATCGCCCCTCGCCGCCAGGGAAGTTACGCTTTCTCTGGAGGAAAAATCTATGGACGCCTGCACCATAACCTTACCCTTGCCCGGACCAAGCAGGCTTGAAAGCATCTCCTCGACTTTCTGCTCCAATGCCCGTTCATATTTTATTTTTTCCTCGAGATTAGGCCCCGCTTCAAGCCAGCAACCGCCCGCGTGCAATACAATGGACACCGCGCACAGAAAAACCGCGCCGGTGCTATGCCTGAAAATTATCCTTGCAATGTTCATAAACAATGCGGAAAAACAAGCATCCGCGTATACATTATATAAAGGAGGGTGTTTCAGAATGGTTACAAGAAAATTTATTATAAAAAAAGGAACTACTGGGACAGCGGGACCCTGTAGCAGAAAACCGAACCTTTTCCCAGCCCCTGACTCTGCGCCCAGATTTCGCCCTTGTGCGCTTTTACGATTTCCGCGGCTATCGACAGGCCCAAACCCCACCCCTGTTTGCGCAAAGCGGCGTCTTTCTGATATTTTGCCTGGTAGAACTTCTCAAATATTTTTTTAACTTCGCTGGGATGCACCCCTATTCCGGAATCACGCACCCGCACTTCAGCCCAGGGCCCCGCCGCCTGGATGGAAAGCTCCACCTCATGCCCCGCCGGAGTGAATTTTATGGCGTTCCCCAGGAAATTCATAAGCACCTGTCCCAGCCGGAAACGATCGCCGTTGACCTGCACCGGGGAGGCGCATTCGCTATACAACAGAATTATTCCCTTATCCGCGGTTTTTATTTTTTGCCCGGGCAGGATGTCGGCAGCTATCAACCGCAGGTCGAACGGAGCGGGCTCCACGGTCAATTTCCCGGCCTCTATCATGGCGATATCCGTAAGGTCCGAGACAAGCCTGCCCAGCTGGTCGGCGGAACTGACGATATTCGCGAATTGCGCGCGCTCCCTTTCACCCGTCATTTTTTTACCCAGCATCTGGCTGAACCCTCTTATAGCGGCCAACGGGGACCGCACATCATGAACCACCATAGACAGGAACTTGGATTTCATCTCGTTAAGCCGGGCAAGCTCCTGGGATGACAGGTTAAGCTGCTCGGTAAGCGCCGAAAGCTGCCGGTTCCTGCGCGCAAGCTCGGTACTGGCCAGAGAAGCCTGCACCAGATAGCGTTCCGCAAGCAGAACCGCTTTATCCCCGCGGGTGGAAAGCCGCATGGAAACAACACGGGAAAGCCACGTATTGGCCGCAATGTACCCAAGCCCTAAAAGGGCAAAAAAACCAACCAGCACAAAAATAAATATCAATTCCATGCTATAAACCGGCGAAAAGCCGGCGTATTCCGCCCCGGACAGCGCGGCGCTTGTTTTAAAGGGAACGTACCGTACCGCCCGCAACAACCGGTCCGTTTTATGGTAACATTATTATAGCGTGATGTATAATACATAATCAATAGCTGTTCATAGCGCGCTGTACGCCTTAAACTGTGTTGCCGGGCCGCCGCCTGCCTTGCGCCGGATTTCCCGGACTCGGGGCCAGAACATCAAACTTGCTGACGGAACGACAAGATGATCATGAAAAAAATACTTATCATAGATGATGAATATTCAATAAGAGAGATGTACAAGACCATTTTCACCGATCTGGGATATGCGACAGAAACCGCCAAGAACGGGCTGGACGCCCTGGGGAAGCTGCCGGGTTTCAGGCCGGACGCCATCCTGCTTGATGTAAGCATGCCTGAAATGAACGGTCCCGAATTCGCCAAAAGGCTGCATGAACACCCGGAGCCGGAGTTCAATAAGCTCCCTTTTGTGGTACTTACGGGAGACGACTATTCCAACGTCTCCACACAGTACCTGTTCCGCGGCAACCCTTCCTGCAAAGCCTTTCTCCCAAAAATGGCGGATCCGGATATGGTGGTACGGGTCATCCAATCCATAATCGAACCGAATAATGCAACCGACACCCCGGCAGCGCCCGCCACATGAACGGCGCGCAGCCCACGGGAGCCGGAAGACACCGAATTTAAGGGAAAAAACATGAATATAGGCCTTCCGCACCTGACAATATTGGTTTACCTGGCACTATACCCCGCCGTACGGCATGCGTACGCCGCAGACACCACCCCGTCCCCCGTTATCGCAAGAGTAGGAGACCATGCTATAACGGAACAGCAGTTGAATGCAGCCACGGGAATGGCTATATTTGCGGCCCAAAAGCAGGCCTACGAGGCAAAAACAGCCTGGTTTATGAGGAAAGCCCGCGCCCTGCTGTTTGAAAAAGCGGCGCAGGACGCCAAGCTTTCACCGGCTGCCTGGCGCGCCAGGGAGATAGACGGGAAAATAAAGCTCATTACCGACACGGATATTGAAAACCGCGCCCTGCGGCTGGCGCGGGGCAAGCTGCCGGAAGCTCAGCAACAGCTGGCAGACTTAAAGGAGGCTGCCCGCAATTCCCTGCTGGAAGAATTACTGCAGGCGCGCAGCGACGCGATATACCGGGAACTGGCTTTAAAAACCACGCTCGAATTCCGCCTGCCTTACCCGGAAGAGCCCGAGCTCTCCCTCTACGGCGCAATGAATCCGGCCAAGGGCCCCAAAAACGCCGCCGTAACCATAATTGAATTCACCGATTTCCAATGCCCCTGGTGCGGTAAAGCCCAACCCGCCATACGGGAACTGCTGGAAAAAAATCCGGACAGGCTCAAGCTGGTGGTCCGGCACTTTCCGTTGACAAAAATACACCCCGACGCCTGGCAGGCCGCCGAAGCGGCAGTCTGCATGCACGAGCAGCGCCTGTTCTGGCCGTACCACGACAAGCTCTTCAGCAACAGCGGCCGGCTGGGCAGTGGAGACCTCGCAACTTATGCCGGGGAATCCGGCGCGGACCTGGCGCTGTTCAACAACTGCGTAAAAACACGCAAATACCGTGATCTGGTATATGAAGATCAGCAGGACGGAATAATGTTCGGGGTAACCGGAACACCGGTATTTTTTGTTAACAACAAAAAAACCAGCCTTACTCAACTGGCAGAAACGGTGCAGGCTGCCCTTGACGATACCCAAAAAAGCCGGAAAACTTTACCGTTTTAACGGCTTTACAATTAAAACCGCCTGTTTTATTGCACCGGCCCCGTCAATCCCCGAAAGCCGCGCAAAGCGCGCGCGCGGAAGCAATGGAATTGGCACAGGCTTCATCCGTGCCGGTTGAAGTCCACTGCGCAAGGCAGACCGCTTCGCTATTGACCGTCTGGCACAGCGCGGTGCCGGTCTGTGTAATTGCACTGACCGCGGCAAAAACCCGCACGCTTCCGTTTGCACCGGCAGTTTTACGCAGAGAAAGGACGTTGGTGCCGGAAGAAATAAGTTCCAGGGCCGTAGCTCCGGGCGGAGTCCAGGTGCACCCATCCTGCGAGACACATGTCCCCTGTGTTAAAAATGAAGCGCATGGCGTAGGTGTACCAGTACAGTCTTTCGCAACGACGTCCACAGTATTACAGGTTGAGCCATCCCAATCACAGATATCCAGAGGGGAACACGCCGCTCCTATCATTTCACAGCTGTCAAAGTCAAAACCAACAATACAAGACGACCCAAACGTTGAAGAAGTACAACCGGCGGGACAAGCGTGTTGACAATCAAAGCTGTTGCAGGAATCCGGAACCCCGCTGCAACCGCCCGCAACAGCGGCCGTAAAAGTTGAGGGACCGGCGCTGAAACCGCTATTATCATCACGCCTGATCACGGCATTGCTGGTGTTCAGATTAGTAGCTGTCACCCATGTCGGGGCGCCGGTCCCCCCGGAAGCAAGCACCTGCCCGGAAGTGCCCACAGGCATTATGTTCGTAGCCCCCATCCCGGTCTGGTAAAGTATGCGGCCGGCGCCGCCGCCGGCTATGTTAGTGGCGGTAGCGGCGGTAACCGCATAAGTGGCCGTAGCGGCGTTCCCGCTAAGGGGCCCCTCGAACGCGACCGCCTTTATAACACCCGCCGCTGAAACGGATGAAACTATAGTCCCCCCGCTGTTACGCCAGATCTGCGCCATGGAACCTACGGGGTGCACATCGAGCTGCGCCTGGATTAGGGTAGTGCCTATGCCTACGCCGCCTTTGAAATAACTGTCATTACCGGAATCACCATAGAAGTCATAGTCCGTGCCGAAGGCATAAACACCTGTAATAGCGCCAACCCCGTAAAGACCATAGTCACCGTTGCCGTAGACGCCATAGCCCCCGCCAAGCCCGTAAACACCGATGCCTTGCCCTATTGGAGCAGCGCCATACACAGCTCTGCCTGAACCGTCATACGCCCTTAAACCGCCGTTCGAAACCACCAATCCGGAAGAGACTGTGACACCGGCATTGATCCCGTCCACATAAGTGATGGTGGCGGAAGCTGACACGACAACGGCCGTGGAGATAGCGATGCTGGCCTGCCCCGCCGGGGCCGTTAAACCCGCAACCGACAATATTCCTGCGGCGAAAGCACCAGCTCCGTCGCGCCTTACCAACGTTGCAGCAGTGTTAAGATGGGTAGCCAGCGACAAGGGCTGCGTGGATAAAACCACGGCGTCAAGGTCCTGCGCAAGAGTTCCCGTGGAAAGAGCTATCTCCTCTATACGCGCAACCAGCGCGGTCGTGGACACTATCAGCCCCGTAAGGGAGGACCCATCCACGGCCGGCAGCTTACCGCTTCCGTCAAGCCGCACTAACCTGTCCGCGGTGTTGAACACATTTCCCTGCAGCGTCACCGAAGAGGCTTTTGCGCTGAAAACCGTGCCGCTCAACTGCAGGCTCTCCGTGTCAGCCGTATAGCCGGTATCGGTATCAGCTGCACATGCCCAGCTGCTGCCGTTCCATTTGGCAACCTCTCCCGTTGAACAGCCGCTCTGGTATAACTTATTCAAAGAGATAGTGGAATTGGCGATATCGGCCGCGATTATAGAGCCGTCCTCTATCTTCGCGCTGTTAACCGCGTCGGAGGCTATAGCGCCGGAGTACACTCCGGCCACGGCTATAGAACTTGCCCGTACCGTAGCCGGCAAATCGCCCCCCGCTATGCGCGCAGCCCCCACCGAACCTGTTGTCAGCAGCCCCGCGCCGTCCACCACGAACTTATCCGCCCCGGAACTCTGGAGCCTGAGCAGGTTACCCCCGCCAGTGTCGTTTATATACACCGAATCGTTCGCCGAACCGTCCGTGTCCGGCAAAGGCGGCGCCAGTGTGAGCCCGCTGCCGGCGCCCGCGTCAGGCGCGCATATCCAGGCGGTATTATCGGCATTGCGTTTCATTATCTCCAAAGCCGCGCACCCGTTGCCGGCCATTTTTACGAAAGTCACGGCCCCGGCGCCTATAGCCCCCGCGTAGACCGCGTCAACCGCCACCGAAGACACCAGCACGTCGCCGCCCAGCGGGCCCGCGTGCAAGCTGGCCGGCGACACCCGCGCGTCGGATGCCAAAGCCTGCGCCGTCAGGGCGTACGGCACCGACAGCATTTCCTGCCGCGGCGCAAGGGTAACGCCGTTCACTACAACTTCCATATACCTGACCCCGGAAAATGTGGCGGTGGAAAGAACGGCCGGAGCGCCGGCTTCAAGCGCCAGGCTGAACACGCCTTCAGCGACATCCACGTCCTGCGCCGCGCTGGTCCAGACCGGCGTGCCGCCCAAAGCCGCATCGTACACCCGGAAAACAAATTCTCTCTCGGCGTTCACAGGCTCCCCGCTTTCCGCCAGGCGGCCCTGGAAGTTCACCTTAAGCGGCACCCCGGCCTCCGTAACGCCGGAGATGAAAACCTGCAGAACCAGAAAAACAACCGCCGCTCCCGCCTGCCGCAATATAGCCTTACACATAAAATTTATCCTCCGCTGAATTCCCGCCTTAACAGCAATTTAATATTTCCCCCGCTCATCCGCACACGCGCTTAAACAAGTTCACGCCGTGCCGTCTACCGGATCACCATCAGTTTGCCTTTCTTCTTACGGCCCGCGCTGTCAATAAGATAGAGATACACTCCGCTGTCCACGGCGGCGCCTTCGGAGTTGAGCACGTCCCAGTCCAGTGTCTCGCCCGTATCGTACTTCTCAAGCGTCCTCACAAGTTCTCCGCTTATGGTGTACACCCGTATCCGCGCCGCCCGGGTAAGCCCGGTGAACGTTATCCTGGAATGCCCGGCCGAAGGTTTGTACGGCACAGGATAACAATGCGCGGAAGCTAAATCGTCCTGGGCGGCCGAGAACGTAATTACAGCCGGGGCGCCCCCCATAGTTACACTGAAATTACCGCCGGTAAGGACCGCTCCGGACGCTGTCATCCCGCCGGCATTGGCCGCGCTCATACTAAGCGCGCCGTTGCCTGCGGCACCGCCCCCCGATGTAAGCGCCAGCGCCGAGATAGTACGAAAACCGCCGGTAAGGACCGCGCTTGTCCATGAATGGAACCCGCACGCCAACAGGCCGGCAACCGCGAACAGAACAAAATACCGCCGCACATGTACGGTCATTTTTTATCCTCGGGGAACCTGGAGTGCAATTTCTTAAGAGCTTTCGTTATCGCCCGCCGCACAGCCCCTGTTCCTTCCCTTTCTAACGCGGCCCGGAGTTCCCCCGCGGCGCCGGCGCCGCCGAAGTAGCCCAGGAGAGCGGCCGCGCGGCTCCTGACCGCGGGAGCCCTGTCCGACAGCGCCCCGCTTATGAACCGCAGCGCCGCAGCATACGCGGCCGCGGAACGCGGAATTGCGGCTGTTTTAGGCGGCTTTGCGTACAGCAGGCCGCCGAGTCCGGAAAGTGAAGCCAGCCGCACATTGACGTTGCGGACAGTCAACAAAGCGGCCAGCGGCTCCAATGCCCGCCGGTCATTCAAATCTGATAATTCCGAAACAGTCTCAAGCACGACCACTGGATCATTGTCCCGCAGCCGGGCCAGCAGAAGCCGAAAAGAGGCGTCCTCTCTGCTTTCCGCCGGCTCCCCCGCGGCTGCCGCTTCCCGCGCAACGGCGCCTATCTTGCCCGCAGGCGCGGCAGTCCTTTCCGGCCGGGATAAGCCGGCCTGTTTTCCGGCCGCGGGCCGCCGCGGGCCGAACTTATAACTGATGCCCAGTTTGTGTATTGCCCCGAAATCCGCGGTGGCGCCGTAGGAATAATCCACTCCGATGTTCCGGCCGGTATAGGCCGACAGGTCGAACCCGAACCCTAACGCAAGGCCGCTTGCAATACTCCCGAACCCGTTATACCCCAGCCTCACGGATAACGCATTGTAAAAAATTGTTTCCAGCCCGGCCGAGGTATAACCGCTCCTGTCCTTCCAGAAAACCTGGTCCAAAGTAAGCCGCGCCGTCATGCGCGCCGCGGGGAAAGGCCGTTCATACAGCATGCCGGTCTTTACCCTTAAGGGCGGCCGCGCTCCAGCCTGAATAAATTTTATTTCGGTGGAAAAGACATTTTCCGCATTAACTCCGAATTTTAACCCCTTGAACGTGGTTTCGGCCAGCAATCCCGCGTCCAACGCGTAGCCGGTTCCCGTTTCCGTGTCCAACTTTTCCGAAATATACTTAAACCCCGCGCCCCAGGCCACCGAACGTAAAACCGCGAAGTCCAGCGGCCAAACGGCGCCCCAGGCAAGGTGCACGGCCATATCATACGCGGAAACTGACCCAGCCCTGGTGTCGGCAGCGTCATACGCGTCAAAAGCCGGCACCGAGAGATAATTTATCCCCAAGCCTAATGTTCCGGCTCTGCAAGGGTAGGCCGCGGCGAACCACTGCTGGGAAATACCTTCAATGAATTTATTATGGGAAAATGAGAGCTCAGGACCGCGCACCAACCCCAGCCCCGCCGGATTATAGTAAACCGCGTCGGCGTTATCCGTACCCGCGGTCAACGCGCCGCCAAGAGCGCTTGCCCTGGCACCCACAGGTATCTGAAGAAAACCGGCGGCCCCGGTACCAGGGCCGCCGGCATGCACATTACAGTAAGACAGGACGGCGGCCAGGAAAAAACCCGCCGCGCAGGAACTCCGGCATGGGGCTGAAAAGCGGCGCCTTAGAGAAGCCAAACCTCCACAGCCCCGCCGCCTGCCCGGGACATCTGGAAAGTCAGCGCTCATTGGGTAAAATTGCCCCGCAAACACAACCGTTTAAAGGACCGTTATTTAAGAACAAAGGTCTTCTTGCCGTCCTTATCCGTAACCGCCGTATACACCCTGCCCCTCTGCCTGCTGAACGCCGGCCGGGGAACAACCAGGCCCTTGTCGTCCGTTATCATAAAAACTTCCTTGGCGAAATTTTTACCGATGTCCAGGTGCACCGTGTATTCCACGTTCTTCTGCAGTTCGGCCGGCCCTACCGCCACGGGGAATTCCTCCAGCGCAACCCCGTATTTAAGCTGCTTCACCTTGGGGAACCTGCGCTCTTTCACCGGGGTTGTCATGTTATGGCGCAGTTCCCAGAGCAGGGCCGCCTCGCCTCCGGGTTTAACGGCCATAACACGTACGGCGCTTATCTCCTGCGGGTTTTCAAGTATAAAGTATACCTCCCCGCCATCCATTACCACGTCCACCGGCATGGGCCCCCGACAAGCCGTCAGGCACAGGCAAAACGCCGCTAACGGCGCCATTGCTAAAAAACGATAAAAGCGCATTATTTTCCTCCCCGCAAAAGCACAACCCGGACCAGGCTTACTTGCCCACTCCCGGATAAAGCCCCTCGCCCGTCATTATCTCGTCATAAACGGCGCGCTCTTCGGCGGTAACACTGCGTTTGCCGTTCACTATCTGGTAGTAATGCTCCACCAGTCTGGCCTGCTGCTCCACATTGTATTTCCCGAAAGCCTTGCCCGCCTCCAGCTGGTAGTTATAGAAGTCGTTGCCGTCCTTCATCTGGCCGACCATCGACTTGAACATATAACCTATCCCCTGCGCATTGTACTGGTAAGTATGGCACGTCTCGTGAATGAACCACGCAGACCCGGTGGAGAAAGAATACAGGCTTTTCCCGTCCGCGTCGTTGGGGAAATAGATCCTGTTACCCAGGGTCACACCCGCCGGGGTTGTCTGCAGTTTCCCGTCCACCAGCCTGTACGACTTCGTAAGCACCGTGCGCGAGAACCAGTTAAGACCATCCCCGGTAACTATTTTCACCTTGGAATAATCCATTTTATCCCCGTAAACCTGCTGTGCTGCCGCCAGTTCCTCGGGGGTAAGACCGCGGCCTTTGCCCAGCAGTTTATCGGAAACCGCACTTTTGGCCTTCTCAAAACCGGAAGAGATCCTTGCGCCAAGCCCGTTGAACGCGGCAACAATATCACCCCAGGCCCTTACCGGAGAAAATGTTATAAGCTTGCCGGCTTTGGCGCCATCCGTGGCAGCGGTTTTTAAGACTGAAGACCCCGGGGACACGGCAGGCAAGGGAGCTATTTTACCGGTACCCAGCCTTATCACCGAGGCTTGCGCGGTATACTTGGCCACCGGCACAGGCTTAGCGCCGGGATCGGCCCGCACCACGGACGTCCTGGCGGAAAGGCTCGCAGTGCGGTCATTGCCGGTATACATATAGTCCTGCATGAATTTAGCTGTATTCCCCTCTGTCTGTGAAGACAGCAGGTCTATTGCGTCCACGTCGGTCTTTACCGAAGCGGTGGAGGTCACGGCCGCAAATGAACTGGCGGCGTTAAAAAAAGACAAGGAAAAAAAGAAGCACAGCAGGAGGAAAGGCGTATGGCGCAGCGCCAGGACGGCACGGTGCAAGCGGGCCAAGCCGCGGCCCCCGCCGCTGAATTTGTTTTTCGTTCCATTCAAGTTGTTCATAACTTTCTCCCAAAACTCCCTGAATTCCGCCCCAAAGCAAAACCATGTACTACATTGTAATCAGGAGCGCGGCAAATGGCAAGGGTCAAAGGACCTATTACCGCCTAGGCCCACCAGCAGTTCAATTTATTGATTACCTTTAAAAACCTTGAACGATTTTTACCATAATTTCTATAATAATGACCGCCGAATACAGTAAATAGGGCTCTAATAGAACGGCTGGCAAAGATTCATGATGCACATTCCAGAGCAACACTGGATGCCGTTGGTACAGGCCTTAGTTCCATCTGACACACAAACGCCTGATTTGCAACAAGAAAGCCCATCGTAGCCGCACCAGGTCCCTTCATCAATAAGTTGACAAGCGCCCGCCCCGTCGCAGTTGCCGGTCGTACATTCACCACCACAATAGTTATTAGGGTCCGTCCCGGCAGCGGGAACCTGGCAAGCGCCTGCTCCATCACAGTTGCCGGTGTTCGTGCATCTGTATGCAGTGCAATAGCTGTTCGGGTCCTGTCCGGCGAGGGGCATGCAGCCACCGGCGCCGTTGCAGTTGGCGCCGCTCACGCAGGCATTAGCCGCACAATCACCCCATATATCCTCACTGGTTGTTTGAAGTGCGGTGCACAGGCCAAGCGTGCCGTCTGTGCACGCACCGGCAGAAAGTTTGCGACAGGTTCCGCAGGTATATTCCCAATACGTCAAAGGGCTTGAGGCGCAGTCGGCGGTATTGGCGTCCTTACAATTATTCACACCTTCACAACGGTTAGTGGTTATCTCTCCGCGGCCATAGCAGGATCTGCCGGACAGCCCATACCAGCTGGAACAATCTATGCTGCCGCAATTCACGTCATCGCCCGGATTACCGCAGCTTCCGGCGGATGTACCGGTACAGGTGCCCACTTCCGATTCGCAGACTTGCCCGCAGTCAACATAAGCAGAGCCCCGTGATGAGAGTGGGCAGGCATCGGCAACGGTCTGGCAACTGCCGCTACCGTTGCAATATGAGTAAGTATTAGCTTTCAAATAACAAATCTGGCTTGACCAACCATCATAATAGCCGGTACAGAGTAGGCCAGACCCACATTCTCCATTCGGGTCCTGTCCGGCAAGGGGCATACAGGACCCGGCGCCATTGCAGTTAGCGCCGCTCACGCAGGCATTGGCAGTACAATCGTTATATAGGTCCTGCGCAGTGGTCTGGTTGGTATTGCAGGCGCCCAGCGTACCGCCCGTGCAAGCCCCGGCGTCGAAAGTCTTGCACGTACCGCACGCGTACTGCAATGTATTCGGAGAACCGTTGCAATCAGTGGTGTTGGCATCCTTACAATCGTTCACGCCCTCGCAACGATTCGAGGTCAGGTTGGTACGGTTGTAACAGGAATCGCCGGACTTGACATACTGCAAAGAACAGTCTATGGTGCCGCACCCAGCGTCGTCGGCCGGCATAGTGCAAATGCCGCTTACGCAACCAGCGCAGGTACCAGTACAGTTATAGCCGTCAGCACCTCCTGTAACATCAGAACAGGCGCCTGAACCGTTACAATTTAGATCGTCGCACGTAGCCGCGGGGCAGTAACTGTTCGGGTCCGTACCGGCAGAGGGGGTTTGGCAGGCCCCGGACCCATCACAGTTGCCGGTATTCGTACAGGCACTGGCCGTGCAATCATTCCACAGGTCCTGCCCCGCGGTCTGATTAGTAGCGCAATCGCCAAGCGTAGTTCCCGTGCAGGCGCCGGAGTCGAAGTCCTTACACGCGCCGCATTCATACTGGAGCACATCTAAGCCTCCCTGATCACAGTCAGCAGTGTTAGCGTCCTTACAATCATTCACACCTTCACAGCGGTCCGAGATTATATCTTCAAGGCTAGCACAGTACTTCCCAGATCGATCGTACCACCCAGCACAACTTATGACCCCGCACCCGATGTCGTCGCCCGGATTACCGCAGCTGCCAGCGGTCGTGCCCGTGCACCCTACCTCAGATTCGCAGACCTGCCCGCAGTCAACACCAGTGGAAGCGCCCTGCCCCATGC
>MGVB01000033.1:661-15336 GCA_001800275.1 Elusimicrobia bacterium RIFOXYA12_FULL_57_11 | reverse complement strand
TGCCCCCAACTATGTGCAGATGCATCACCAGGTGGGCGTTATGTACATGAAGATGCACGATCACCTTATCAGGACCGGGCGGCCCGCGGAAGCTGAAAAATATCTCGACATGGCTTTGGCCCGTTTTGAACTGTATGAAAAAGTAGACCCGGTTTACCCCATGAATTATTACCGTAAGGCGCAGCTCCGCCTTATGCGCCAGGACCTGCCGGGTGCGGAGAAGGAATATTCCCGTAACCTGAACGCCTGGAAATGTTTCGTTAAGGGGCACCTGCACGACACTCCGGACGCCTATTTCAACCTGGGGAATGTCCAGTACGGCCAGCGTAAATTCCGTGAAGCCGCGGAAAGCTACCGCAAGGCGCTTGAAAAAGACCCCAACTATGAACAGGCCAAACGCAACCTTGCCATAGCGCTGTCCCAACTGCCTTTCGGGCAGAGCGCTTTGAAATAATGCCCGGCCTTGACGATAAACTCCCGGTCGCCCGCGGTCCGCTGGCGCTGCTGCTTACCGCGGTTTTTTTTGTCTCGCCGCTCTTGTTTTTTACCGACCTGACCCGCAATCCCTACTACTTCCAGATAACGCTGCTGAATGTGGCCCTGCTGGGAGCCGCCGCGCTTTTTATAACGTCCTCGCTCAAGCGGGGGGCCTGGATATTCCCTTGTACCCCGCTGAATATTCCCATAGCGGCCCTGCTCGCTGTATACGCAGCGTCTTTTGCCTACGCGCTATTCGGCCACGCGGATTTTTTTCGGTCAGCCATCGTTTCAGAAGGATTGCGCGCCGGGATCTTTTTCCTGGTGAATTGCGCGCTGGTCTTTTTCCTGGCTTTCAGCGTTCCTTTCGCCGACAGCCGCGACGCGGAGATCCCCGTAGGGAAATGGCTGGCTTTTGTGTTATTTTGGGGCGGGTTGTGGTTTCTTTTCCCGTGGTTTAAGTTCCCGGGCGCGGGCAGCGGCCTGGCGCAGAAAATGCTGGACCCTTACGGCTTGCTGCTGTGGACGGCCGGCTTCGGCGCCGTCTATCTGCTTATAAAGCGCTGCCGGCAGGAGGATATCCTGCACCTGGCGCTGTCGGTGGGCGCCATCGCTTCCCTGTACGGGGTGCTGGAGTATTTTCACGTAGAGGTTATCTGGGCTAAATTGATAAACCCTTACGGCAATCGTTCCGTTTCCACCTTCGGAAATCCGAATTTTATCTCTTCATACGTGGTTATACTTCTTCCGCTTGCGGCCTGGCAGCTGATAAAGGCTGATACCGCCGTAAAGCGGTTTTACTACGGCCTGGTGTTCTTTTCGTACGAGTGCATGCTTATGGCAAGCCTTACCAGGTCTTCCTGGCTGGGGGCCGCCGCGGCGCTGGTCCTGTTGGCGGTATTCGTGTTCCGCCACCGCTCCCTGCAAGCCAACCGGAAATTCCTGGGCGCGTTCTTCACGGCGGCGCTGGTCTGTATGTTCATTTGGCCGTCAGCTTCCCTTAAACCTTTCAGTTCCGGGCTGGTAGAGCGTATTTCCGAAGCCTCCGGCAAGCTGAATACTCCGGGATCTTTTAAATTTTCAGGTAATTCCGGCAAGTTGTACCCCTCGTTCCATCAGCGCCTGCTCATCTGGACCTGCGCCTGGCAGATGGGGCTGGAAAACCCTCTCCTTGGGAAAGGCTGGGGGCAGTTCGAACTTTTCTACCCGTTCTATCAGGGCCGCCTGCTTTTCAACTTCCCGGAAATACGCGGACTGCGCACGCACGCCAATAACGCCCACAACGAACTGCTTGAACAATGGTCGCAGGCGGGCCTGTTGGGGCTGGGTATATATTTGTGGTTCTTTGCTACATTGTTTTACGGCTTTTTCCGGTTTTACCGCGCTGCCACACCGGAAACCGGGGCTGAGTCCGTGCCTCTTGCGGCCGGCCTGGCCGGAATGCTTGTGGACAACCTGCTCAACGTGTCCCTTCATTTCGCCGTGCCTGCGCTGGCTTTCTGGTGGGTGGCCGGGGCGCTGGCCCTGAAAATAAGCTCCGGGACCGTACAAACCTGCCAGCCATGGCGGCGGCCGCGCGCGGCGGCCGCGGCGGCCTGGCTGCTGCTGATCTGCTGCCTTGGGGGCGCCTGGTTCTGGCAGCGCCAATTTACGCGTGAGCTGCGTTACTTCAGCGGCTTTAAGATAATGCGCGCAAATAATTTTGCCGGCGCGGCGGCGGCGCTGCACAACGCATGGAGAGCCCATCCCCGCGAAGTTAACAATAACTACGAGATGGGCAACGCTTATGTGCGCGCGGGGGACCTGGAAAAAGGCGCCTGGGGCTACCGGGAGGCGCTGAAGGCGAACGCGGGATACGACGAGATATATTTTAACCTTGCCATAGTCCTTAAGCGTTTGGAACGGCGTGAGGAGGCCCTCAAAAACCTGCAGGTCTCGTCTTTTATAAATCCCATCAGCCAGGTTACCTGGCAGGCGCTGGGCGAGCTTTACCTGGCGATGCCCGATAAGGCAGCCGCGGCGCGTGCCGCGATAAGTGATTTCAAGGAAGCTGTGCAGGCGTTCCCGCTGGACGGGAATATGTGGAACACGCTGGGTTATTTTTGTGCGCTGGCTAATGATTACCCGGCCGCGCGCTCGGCTTACGCGCGCGGAACAAGGGTGGCGCCCGAGAATAAGATGCTGGAAGAAAATCTTCTGGGGATAAGCCGGCGTTTGGGGATAGCGAACGATCAGGACCTGGCCTGGCTGGCGCGGTATTTGTCCCTGGAACAGGCGCTTAATGCGCGGGAAGCTGGCCCGGAGATGCTGAAAAATTCCGAAGCCCTGGTGGCGCTGGAACCTGAGAATGTTAAAGCCCGGACTTTGCGGGCTAAAGTGTATTTTAAGGCGGGGCGTTTTGCGCAGTCCAGGGCGGACCTGGAAGCGATACTGAAAGACAACGAAGGTGACAACTCTGTGCGTTACGGGTTGGCGGTGGTTTATGAAAAAGAAGGGAATATCCCGGCCGCACGGGCTGAATGGAGCCGCTTCCTGCAGTATGAACCCGCCAATGCCGAAATATCCCGGCGATTGGAATTACTGAAATGAGCGGGCCGGTAGTCAATTTTTGTAACAATCCTGTAATATTTAGGCAAACAGGAACAGCTTTAATATACCCATTAGCTGTATTAAGAGCGCAGCGGAGACGCGGACAATGAAAAATATTTTTGTATCAAAAATACTGCCTGCCTGCCTGGCGCTGGCTTTGCTGCTGGTGGCGGGAGCCCCGGTTAAAACGGGACTTTATGCCCAGACCCAGAAAAGCGGCATAAGCCGCTCAATGGAGCAGGCTATCCGGCTTTACCATGAGGGTGAGGATAATGAGGCCCTGGACCGGTTCATGAATATACTGGTAAAGGGTTCCCCGACTGAAAAAGCTTTGGCCAATGAGTATATAAGCAAAATCACACTGCGCATGAATACCGGCGTCAATACCCTGAAAGACCAGGAAACAGAGATAGGCGCCATGAACACCATAAAGCCGGCTCCCAAGGCCGGCACCATATCCGGCGGCCAGAACCGCCGGGAGGCGGCGCCGGACGATGAAGAGACCGGCGGCAGCCAAGAGCAGCAGCGGAAAACTATAACCGAAAAGATAACGTCTAAAATAGCGCTGATGCGCAGGGATCTTCTTCTTGAACTCAGCCAGTCGGCTTCAGTTAAGGTATATATGGGCGAGTCCATGCCCAAGGCTATAACCCTGGATACGGATTTCTTTTTTGCCGGTGACACCTCTTTCCGTACCGGAACCGATAAAATGCTTTCCGCCGTGTCGGGGCTTATTTTCACCCTGGGCCGCGTAAACTGTCTTCTGCTGCCTGAAGGCGCGGCGGCGGGGGACGTTAAGATAAAGAATATCCGTCGCGCCCTGGCGCTTAATTCCTATCTTGAGGCGCGCGGCGTTTCTAAAGCCAAGCTGGATGTTAATCTTACCGGCAGCGAGGTCCAGTTCCCGAAGGAACTCAATAATTTAAACGGGTTGATAATTCTTTTTAACTACGATAAAGAGCCCCGGCTTAAAGACCTCGAGGATCTGCAGACAAAAGGGCCTAAAGTTTCGCTTGGGGTATACCCTACCGCTATTGCCGTTCATAACAACGAGGGAGCGGTGGTGGAGTTCTCCGCTTTCGAGTCTCCCATAGGCCAGCCTTCCTGGACCTTCCAGGTATTCCAGATCCAGAAAGACAACAGCCGCCTGCAACTGCAGGAGATTTCAGGCCACGGGGCGCAGTATAACCAGAGCTTCTGGAACGGCCGCAATAAGTTTTTCGGCGCCGCGTATCCTTCAGGGAAATATATGTTTACCGTTACCGCGAAAGACGTTGAGGGCAGGGAAACCTCGCTCAGCCGCCTTCTTGTTATACGGCCTACGCCTGAAGAAGAAAAGGCCATGGAGGCGAAACCCGCTTTGCCCAGGGAGAAAGGGGCGGATACCGTTACCCCGTCCGGTATAAAATCCCGTACGGTACGCCCCGGCGCAGGCGGGCGTGCGGGGAAAGTGCTTGGCGGCGTGAGGAAAGCGAAAGGTACGGGTACTTTAAAGAAGAACGTTAAAAAATATTCTTCCGCCGGTAAGGCCGCTAAAAACAAGGCGGAGGCTGATGCGGGAGTTGACCCGGCCGCTGAAGCTGGCGCCGGTGTGGAGGGGAAATCCGCGGCGGACAATAAGGCTTCCGGCGGTGAAACCCCGGAAGAGCTTTCAGGCAGGGTGAGCTATAAGATATATTTCAAGGAGAATACCGCGACCATTACGGCCAACAGCGAAAAGAAACTGGCCCAGGTCGCGGAGACCCTCAGCTATTACCCCATGGCTAACATCGCGCTGACCGGTTACGCCTATTCAGGTGAAGCGAACGCGGAAAATATGGCGGAAAACCGGGTGAATTATGTGGCCAGCCGGCTGACAGAAAAGTATAAGATCGCCAAAGCCCGCATGGATGTTAAATTTCTCGTTTCTGAAACTCCTAAAAGTACCGTTGAAATACAGATGACCGGTAATGAATAGGATGCCGCCGGCGGGGGTTTTTTTGTAGAATCATAATGCGCATGTGAGTTGTTATGGCAAAAACAGAAGTCAAGAATACGCTGGGCATTTTTATCTCCCCCAAGGAGATCTGCATAGCCCAGATAAAAACAGGCAAGGACGCCCGGCCGATACCCGAGCACCTTGTGAAATTCCCCACCGGTTTTACGGTTAAAGAGGGGATGCTGCGCCCCCTTTCTCTCAATAACGAATTCTTCGGCGAAAAAGCTTCCTGGCTCGCGCCTTTCGCCCAGGCATTGAAGCAGGTCAGCTGGGGCGCGTCTTCCGTGGTCGTTTCGCTTTCACCTCAATTCGCCATCCTGCGCTATTTTGTAATGCCCCGCGTGGACCGGAAATTCTGGAACAAGTCGATCCCGCTGGAGTCCAAGAAATACATCCCGGTGTCATTCGACGAGGTGGTCTACGATTTTGATGTGTCTCCAGTGGACGACGGCAAGAAGCTGGGGGTTCTCTTCGGCCTTACGCAGCGCAAGAGCGTGGAATTTATAATAAACACGCTGAAAGTTAACGGCCTTGACCTTGCCGCTGTCGAGATAGGGCCCGCTTCGCTTGAACGCCTGTTCGGTTTTATCGACGCCAAGGACCATGAGAGCAAGGGGTATATACATTTTGCCGGCGGCTCCACCTACATGATGTTCTCCAATAGCGGGTTCCCGGTGCTGTACCGTGAAACAGAAGGGGACGCCTCCGGCTCCATGAGCGAGCGCAAGCGCCTTGACATCAAGGGCGCGGTACAATTCGTGGACCGGTATGTAGGCGGGGGAGCCAAGTATCAGAATATCTGCCTGAGCGGAGATGGTACCGATATCTGGAAGCCGCTGGCGGAGAAAGAGGCCGAGACTATCCCGGTAAGCATTTGGGACCCTTTTGAAGTGTGCTCTATAAAGGACGGGTCTGTTGCCGCTCTGTTCGCTTTCGGCGCCGCTTTACGCAACCGGATGGCACTGAATCCGCGTCTGGATATTTCCGGCATAAGTTCGGCGGCCAAAATTGAGAAAGAGATTCAGCGTTACGTCTGGGGGGTTACTGCCGCGATAGGCGGGATGCTGCTGTTGTTCTCTGTCATTAACCAGGTCCGCTTATCGAGCCTGAATTCCAGGCTGGCGTCCTTGCAGTCCCAGGTCAGCAATGTCCCTGAACTATTGGGCAGTAACGCTGACGAAATGCGCAGGAAGATCGACAATATCCGCAGCAACGGCATGATGCTGCAGAATGCTTTTTTTAGTTCCGACCTCATTGCCCCGAAGCTGGCCGCTGTGGCGGACAATCTGCCTCCGGATTTATGGGTTTCCGAAGTGTCTTACGTTAACCCGCTGCAGCTGACCGACAGGCCGGTGGACAAAAGGGAGTTTATACTCCGGGGGATGACTTTCCTTTCCAAGGAGCGTAAAACCAACGTGGCAGAAATGTTTCTCAAGGCCCTGCGGAGCACCACGGAATTTAAATCTTTTACGCCTCCCAACGGAAATCTGGAGCTTATAATCGGGGCGGACGGTCCCAAAGACGCGTTGCGGCCACAGGAAGCTAAGCCCGGCCAGTTTGATATCTTCGGTCACGGGAGAGGAAAATAGTATGCCTGTAGATATGGCCGAACTCGCGTCCAGGGCCCGGGTATTCATTGGCGCCGCCATGGATAATGTGCTTGTGATTTATGCGGAGAAAGGCATGGAGCCTTTCAAAAAACCGCTGACAATTTCCGTTTCTCTGCTGCTCGCTATTTACGTGGCGGTATACCGGCCCCTTAACGCGAGGATAGGCGACACCGCCTTCAAGCTGCGTAATCTGCATGCTATCGCAACAGGGGCTGGCGAATATGCCGATGCTAAAAAGCGCCTTATGGAATACCAGTCAAAGCTTCCGCTGTTAAAAGATAAGGACGACTGGCTGAACTATCTGCTGATGAGCACTGCCCGGGCGCACGCCATCACTTACGACGTCCTCAGCGCGCAGAAAGAGGAGTCCGCCGGCAATTTTATAATAGTTTCACGTGATGTGGAATTTCTTGCGACATATGATGCGCTCGGCAAATGGCTGGAGGATATCGAAAATTCGCCTATATCGCTGAGAGTGGTTTCTATATCCGCGCTGCGTGACCGCGATAATCCAGTTAACGCCAAGGTTTCAGCTAAAGTTTTGACCCTCTTTATCAAAGCAGGCCAGGATACGCTGGCTTCCGGGGGGACGCCCAAATGAAAGGTCTGAACGCTTTTTTGGGGTGGCTGCTTATGCTGGCGGTACTGGCCGTCCCGTCTTTCCTGTTTTATAACTGGTGGTCCAAGAACAAGGCCCAGTCGGCGGGGGATACCGTTATGGCGGTTCCCGGGAAAGGCGTTTTTTCCCCGGTCGGCAAAACCGCCGGGGGCGGTGTCGCCGTTGCGGTTCCAGTGGTTGTTTCCAGGCCGGTTTCCGCCCAGGTCTCCACTTCAACCCCCAGAGTGGAAGTTTCTACCGTTCTCCCCGCGGCAGTCCAGTCCGCGCCGGTGCGCGAACCTGGTATTTCCACCCGTACGCCGAGAACTTCGTACTATGAAAGAAAGACCGACAGGAATCCGCTTTTTTCACCAGTTGACATACAGAACATAAAAGACGCCGAACTTCGGCTGGCCGAGGCGTTGCGGGCCGAGCGGATGGCCAAGACCCGGCAGGTCAAGGAAACCGGTATAGAGACCCGGATGAAACTGCAGGGTGTTGTCGGCAATGCCGCAATCATTAACGGGGAAATGTATACTGCCGGCCAGTCAATTTACGGCGGCAAAATAATCAAGGTGGGCACTGATTATGTTATCGGGGAGCATAAGGGAAGGAAATTTAGAATTAAAATTCAATGAAAGGACGCTGAAAGCGCGTCCCTATTGCGTATAATAGTCTTGGTACTGGAGGCGGCATTATGAACATTTTAAGGGTTTTCCTTACCTGTACTCTGATTTTTGAACAGGTACTCTTCCCTGTTTGCGGGGCTTTTGCCCAGGAAAGCGACAAGCCCTTCATGCAGGACATGCAGGGGCCCGGAGGGGATGAGGGGGGGCCGATGCTGGAAGAGCAGGGCGACGCGCCCTCCGGGGAAGACACTGCCCTGCAATCGACTATCGCGCAGGGGCAGACACCCGGCAGTCCCATGGACGCCGTGAAAATAGGCGGCGGTGCCCCTAGAGAAGTGCCTATGTACGAAGAGGCGGAATCGGTTTCTCCCCTTGACCGGAAAATAGGTCCGATTCGCCTGAAAAACGCGCCATTGTCCACCTTTCTGGATGTGGTCTCCGCTCAATCCAAGGTTAACTTCATTATATCGGAAGGGCTGGAGGCTAAAACCGTTACCGTTTTCCTGCGCAAAACCACGGTGCGGGAAGCGCTGGAACTCCTGCTCAGGGTGAAAGGGCTTACTTATCAGCGTATCGGCAAAAGTAACACCTATGTGGTGCAGAAGCGTTCCGCGGGTACGCCCAACCTTATCACTAAAATATATACGCTTAACTATATCCCGCTTATTCCCATAACCTCAGCCAGCGATGATGCAAGCGCCATATCTTCGCAGGACGTTTCCTCTTCGCTGAGCGGCGGCGGGGAGGCGACGCCTGCCTCGGGTGGCAAAGTTGGCGGCGGCGGGGAGGCCGAAAGCGCCATAGCGATACTCAACATCGTGCGCAGCGTCCTTTCCAGGCAAAACGGAAAGATCGCCACGGACCCGCGTACAAATACGCTTATAATCACCGATGTTCCGGAAGTGTTCCCGCAGGTTGAGCAGATAATAGCGGAACTTGACAAAAAAGCGCCCCAGATACTGATAGAGGCCCAGATCGTGGAAATTAACACCGACAGGATGAACGAATTGGGAATAGAATGGGGCGGGTCCCGCGGCGAAATGGCCTCCTTTACCGGGCCTTCGCGGCTTACCGACTATGGCGTGCGGCCGGGATTCTTTTCGGGTGACCAGTGGAAATCTTTTTTTCCGAAGGTTTCCAATTCATCGGACGGCAAAGGGGACATTACCCCGGGGGTTTTCAGCCTGGCCCAGCTGCAGGCCATATTCCGGGCGCTGATATCAAAAGGCGAGGCCCGCTACCTGGGTAAACCCAAGATAGTGGCGATGAATAACAAGACCGCCCTGATACAAATAGCCAGGGACGCGGCAATGGGCGCGCAGAGTACGACTGATGGCGGTGGCGGCAAGACTTCTACCGCGCTTGAGCGCCGCCGCGTGGGGCTCACCTTCAGGGTTACCCCGCAGGTAAATAAAGAGGGCTATGTAACGCTTATCGTCCAGCCTTCATACACCGACAGCGTGGCTTCAGCCGTAACACTGCAGGGAGCCACGGTGTATGACCCGATAAGCCGCGGCGCCTCCACCATGGTGCGCGTGAAAAACGGCCAGACGGTAGTTATCGGCGGCATGCTTTCTTCTACTGAGGCGAAATCCGTTAAAAAAGTGCCGCTTTTGGGGTATATCCCCATAATCGGCTGGCTGTTTACCAGCGTCAGTTCCCGGCGCAGCAACACCGACCTGGTTATATTCGTGACGCCCACGATACTGGTGGATTAGTGTGAGGAACAGACTTTCGGCGGCCGGCATATTACAGGAGAACCATTTACTTCCGGGGCTCCGGGTTGGCGCAACCCGGGCTTGCGGAGGAGCACCTTATGGCTAAAAAACTTGGCGAAATAATGCTGGCCAGCGGCTGGATAGACGAGGAGAAATTAAACAAAGCTCTTAAGTTCCAGCAGCAGCAGTCCTGCCTGATAGGGGAAGCCCTGGTCAAGATGCATTATGTCACCGAGGAGCAGGTGGCACAGGCCCTGGGCAAACAGCTGGGTATTCCTTATGCGACCCGTGAGAACCAGATACTTAATCCGGAAAAAGGCCAGGGGCTGGACAAGCTCATTCCTGAAAAATTCGCGCGCGATAACGCCGTAATCCCCATCTTTGTCGAGAACGGCGTATTGGCTGCCGCCGTCACGGATCCCGCCAATATAATGCTGCTTGATAATATCAAGCTGGTCTGCGGCATGGAGATCCAGCTCTTTATTTCCACTAAGGCTCAGATCTTAAAGACCATAGATTCTTTCTACCAGGTTCAGACCGACCTTATCGACAAGGTCATCGATGGCGGCGATGCTTCCAAAGGGGATTCCTCTGAGAACGATGTTGTAACTGCCGACGGGAAGCTGGATCTTGATAAGGTTATTATAGGCGATTCCAAGGGCGCGCAGTCCATAAAGCTGGTCAACGCTATAATGAAGCAGGCGATCAGCGAGCGCACCAGCGATATCCACCTCGAAAAATTCGACGAGAAGATCTCCCTCCGGCTGCGCATAGACGGGGTTCTTTATGAGCGCAGCGCCCCGCCCAGCGAACTTGTGGACGCCATGATCTCGCGCGTGAAAATACTTTCAAAGCTTGATATCTCGGAGCGCCGGCTGCCGCAGGATGGAAGTTTTTCCATCAAATACCAGAACCGCGTCATAGAGATCCGCGTTTCCGTGTGTCCCACCGTTTTCGGTGAAAAGCTTGTTATGCGTATCCTGGACAGGGGTTCGGTGGAGCTTAATGTTTCTATTATCGGCTTTGAGCCGCGCCAGCGGGAGGATTTTCTGAAAGCGGCCGCGGCGCCCAACGGGCTGATCTTCCTTACCGGCCCAACCGGTTCCGGTAAAACCACTACGCTTAACGCCGTGCTCAACACTATCAAGTCCCCGGAACTTAATATCATGACGCTGGAGGATCCTGTTGAAATTAAAATGGAAGGCATAAGCCAGGTGCAGGTAAAACCCCAGATTGGGCTTACCATGGCTTCCGGTCTGCGCTCCTTTCTCCGCCAGGACCCGGACGTGATCCTGGTCGGCGAAGTCCGCGACAATGAGACCGCCGAGGCCTGCCTTAAGGCCGCGATGACCGGCCACCTGGTGCTTTCCACGCTGCATACCAATAGCGCGCTTGAAGCCGTGCCCCGCCTGCTGGATATGAATATAGAACGCTACCTGCTTGCCAGCACGCTGCTCTGCCTTGCCGCCCAGCGCCTTGTGCGCCAACTGTGTCCGGAGTGCAAAATACCCTACAAGCCGCCCCAAAGCGAGATAGACCAGTTCAACGCGGAATCAATGATCAGCCCTCTGCCGGACCCGGCCAAACTGACATTCTACAAAGCCAAGGGGTGCCCCAAGTGCAATAATATGGGCTACAAAGGGCGTAAGGCCATCTACGAGGTGTATTTTAATACCGACGAGATGAAACGGATAATATACAAAGACGCGGACGTGAAGAAACTGGAAGAGGCCGCGGCCAAGGGCGGGGCCTGGAACCTGAGGGCGAGCGGCTGGCGCAAAGTGATGGGGGGCATCACTTCCGTGGACGATATGCTTTCGGTGACCGTAACGGAGCGTTAGCGTTTTTTTATGCGGTTTTATCCGCAATTGACAGCATAACGCCAATGTTGTAGATTCACTAGAACTATATTATATGGGACGATTTATTTATACCGTTCAGGACGCTCAGGGTACCGTAACCACCGGTGCGCTGTCGGCTGATGATGAGGACCAGGCGGCGCAGTCGCTGCAGAGCAAGAACCTGTTCATACTCTCCCTGCAGTCGGAAGAATCGAAACCCAAGGGAATACTCAAAAGGGCGGGCGGGGGGGGCGGCGGGGCTGTCTCCGGCCGCGCGCTGGTATTTTTCGGAGAGCAGATGTCCACGCTTATCGGCGGGGGTATTCCCCTGGTGCGGGCGCTTTCACTGCTCAGCGAGCATTCCGAAAACAAGGCGCTGGGCGCCGTGCTGGGCGCTGTTACCAAAGAGGTTTCCGCCGGCGGGGCCCTGCACAAGGCGCTGGAAAAACATCCCAAAGTCTTCGACGAGATCTGGGTGTCCCTGGTCCAGGCCGGGGAAGTTTCGGGCCAGCTGCCGGCCGTTCTGCGCCAGATTACGGCGTACAGCGAGGCGCAGGAGGGGATAAAATCAAAGATCATTACGGCCATCGCGTATCCGGCGGTCCTTGCTTTCATGTCTTCGGGGGTGCTGGCTTACTTTATAGTGTACATAGTCCCCGTGTTCGCGGGTATTTTCAGGGACTTCAACCTCAAACTTCCTTTTATCACCCAGATTATCGTGAGTTTTTCCGCTTTTATCGGCCAGTATGCCGTGCTGATGGTAGTGGTGATGATAGGCGCCTTGTTCGCTTTCAGGGCATATATCGCCACCCCTCCCGGGCGCCTGACGTGGAACCATGTGCAGTTCGGCATGCCTTTTGTCGGCGATATGATACGGAGCATGCAGATAGAGCGCATGCTTACCACCATGGCCACGCTGATCCGCAGCGGCGTAAGTATCCTTAACGCCGTATCGGTGCTGGAGGGCTCCTTCAAGAAAAATCTGATTTTCCAGGGAGCCCTGAAAAAAGTGAAAAATGATATAGCCAGCGGCCGCTCCATATCGGAGTCTTTCAAAAAAACCGGTATTTTCCCGCCGATGGTCACGGAAATGATGTGGATGGGCGAGGAATCCGGCAAATTACCTGACATTATCGTGGTTCTTTCAAAGTATTACCAGGAGCAGATAGACCAGTTCATACGGCGGTTCACCTCGATCATCGACCCGGTGCTGGTAGTGGGCATTGGCGGCGTAATAGGCGTCATCGTAATGAGCATATTCATGCCTATTTTCCAGCTTTCCCAGATCGGCGCAAAATAGCGCCTGCCGCTTTTACGGGGGGATATATGAATAAGCTAAAGACGGGTTTCACGCTGGTAGAGCTTCTGGTCGTGGTAACTATCATAAGCATCCTTGCCGCGGTCGGCATGCCGCAGTATATGAAGACCGTTGAAACCACTAAAGCCACGGACGCGCTTGCCATTACGCAGATGATAGCTAACGCCAACAGGATGTACCAGATCGATAAAAACACCTATGCCTCCGCGGTGGCCACCCTTGTGACGGATAAATACATGGCCAGCCACGACTGGAGCGCGGCGGCGTATAACTATTACGCCTGCAACGGCGCCACGGGCGGCGGCTGCTGCGCCGCCGGCATGGTGGCCTGCTGCCAGAGGAACGCAACGGGCACTTACAGCTCCTGGGGTTATTCTATAAACACGTCTGGGGTGTGCAGCACTTTGGCGTCTTCCTCCACGCCGCCCTGCACCGGTTTTTAAGCCTGACAGGGGCGGCGGGGTTTTTTATGACTAAACGAACAGGTCAGACCCTGATTGAGGTCGTTGTGGCGACCATGATCGCCGCCGTGACGGCTACCGCCGTTTTTTCCGTAGTTCTTTCCAGCCATGTGGGCGGAACGCGCTCGGACAAGAAGGAAGCGGCCTCCATGGCGCTGAAAGCGGCGCAGGAACAGCTGAAGATTTATGTCAGCGCAGTCCCAAGTGACCCCATGTTCTCGCCAAATGGCGGGGTGTTGCCTGGCGATCTTCCGGCCGGAGTATGGGCTTTGAGCGCCGGTACACATGACGTGTCTTTCATGCTTAATGACATGCCGCAGCTTGCCGGCACTCCTCCCCCGACGTTGACCTATACCGTGGTGAACGTCGCGTGCGAGTTCGGTTCAAGCAATGAAACGTCCTGTAAAAAAGTAACGTTCACAATTACGTATCCCAATTAATCCATGAAAAATATCCCGGGGTTTACGCTGGTAGAACTGCTGGTAGCCACTATGCTCACCGCGTTCCTTGGTGTTTCCCTTGTCACCATCTATTCGACCGCCAACCGCCATGTGTTCCAGAATTACCGGGGCAACACCATCAAATCGGATGTCTCGCTGGCGATGCGCGCGATACGCAATGTTATGGCCCAGGCTAACAGCATTTATGAACCGGCGTCCGGAAATACCGGCGCAAGGCTGCTGGTCGCCTCGAATATGGACCAGATGACCAATTGCCGCCCCTCCAATCTGATTGTTCCAAAGTGGCATTTGTTCTGCACCGATACGAGCGGGACCAATATAAGACTTTTTTATCACTCCGGGAATATCGCGAGCACCTGCTGGTGCCCGGGGCCGTGTGCCGCCCCGTCAATCCCTGTGGTTACCTGTTCCGCAGGTTTCCAACTGGCCCAGTTCCTGGATACCACTGATGTTTTTTCTCGCTCGTCCACCCTCTCCCATGTTCCGTCAGGGGACCTGATGTCTCTGCGTGTGCAGCTGCGCTCGGTCTGGACGCCATCCGGCGGCTATGCCGCGGTGCAGCGCCCTGTGGATCACAGGCTCACCACTATTTTTTCCGTTTCCCGCTCTTCCGCCGGGAATTGAGAACATCGCGCTTCGGATATTTTGCCATTGAATAAAAGGGTTTTCTCTGGTAAACTAGTAGCAGGTGCTTTATGAACATGCTCAACCCATACCGGCGCGGCGCAGTGCTGCTTCAGACGCTGGTAATGTCGCTTCTTCTGGCGTTTATCGCGGTAAGCATGACGCGCCTGGTGCTGAACCGGTACATGGGCGCTGCGCGCACCTCACGCAGCAGCGTTGCAAGGGGGACCTCCCAAGGCGGCTCGATGCTCCTGTTTACACAGTGGAACACCGCCTGGCCGGTTGTGGACACGACAGGGTCTATGGTAATAGGCGGAAAAACCCTGGAATACGGCGCTGTGTCTTCCGGCGGAGGTGCCACCAGAAAAATG
>MGVB01000033.1:215-454 GCA_001800275.1 Elusimicrobia bacterium RIFOXYA12_FULL_57_11 | reverse complement strand
GAGTGAGGCTCGCTACCGAAACTTCTTTGACAATAACAAGTCCGTAATGCTTGTTATCGACCCGGATAACGGGCGCATAGTAGACGCCAATCCGGCTGCCTGCGCCTATTATGGATGGTCTCGGGAAGAATTGATCAGCAAGGAGATTTATGAGATCAATACATTCAGCCAGGAGGATACCGTTGCCGAGATGGCACTGGCGAAAAATCAGAACCGGGATCATTTTTTCTTCAGGCACC
>MGVB01000033.1:0-176 GCA_001800275.1 Elusimicrobia bacterium RIFOXYA12_FULL_57_11 | reverse complement strand
CCGGGCCGGTACAGACCAACGATAAGACACTTCTGTTGTCAATCGTCCATGACATCACGGAACGCAAGGAGGCGGAAAAGGCCCTGACCCATTCTCATGACTTGATGCGCTACATCATCGAGCATAACCGATGCGCAATCGCGGTACATGACAGAGAACTGAAATATGTTTATGTG
>MGVB01000032.1:15125-15258 GCA_001800275.1 Elusimicrobia bacterium RIFOXYA12_FULL_57_11 | reverse complement strand
TGGCCTCTATGTTGCTTTCAAAGATGCCGAGCGTGTTGGGCACGGTCAGCATCAGCACGGCGGTCCTGGGGCCGATATGCTTTTTCAGCTCCTCCACGTCCAGGCGGCCGTCCGGCTTTGAGGCGATATTGAC
>MGVB01000032.1:0-15100 GCA_001800275.1 Elusimicrobia bacterium RIFOXYA12_FULL_57_11 | reverse complement strand
GTGGCCGGGTTGGTGCCGTGGGCGGAGTCGGGGCAGACTATCTCGGTGCGGGTTTCGCCCTTGGCCTCGAAGTAGGCCTTGGCCAGCAGCAGACCGGTGAATTCGCTGTGCGCGCCGGCTGCCGGCTGCAGGGTTATGGCGTCCAGACCGCAGAGCTCGCGGAGCCGGGCGGAGAGGTCGTGGAGCAGTTCCAGCGTGCCCTGCGCGCAACTATCGTGCGCCAGCGGGTGCAGGCCGGCAAAGCCGTCGAGCGAGGCCGCCTCCTCGTTGAAGCGGGGGTTGTACTTCATGGTGCAGGAACCCAGCGGGTAGAAATGGGTGTCCACCGAAAAGTTTAGCCGTGACAGGCGGGTGAAGTGGCGGATCACGTCGAACTCGCTCAGTTCCGGCAGGCGCGGGGGAGACTTGCGGCGAAGGCTGGCGGGCAGGTTGGCTTTGGCGCGCAGGGGGTTCTTGCACCACAGGCCGCGGCGGCCCGGGTCGGATTTCTCTATGCTGAGGCGGTTGTCTATGCCTGAGACGCAGATCATAGGGCCTCCTTGATGGCGGCTTCGAGTTTCAAGATGTCGGTTTCGGTTTTGGTCTCGGTGGCGCATACCAGCAGTGTTTCGCCAAGCTCCGGGTAGAGCGGGGCCAGTGGCAGGCCGATATCCACGCCGCGCGCGGCCAGCGCTTTTTCGCGCAGTTTCGCTGCGCTGCCGGGTACGGTAAGGACGAACTCATTGAAGAAATGGCCTTTGAACTTAAGTGAGCAACCATTTATTGACGACAGGCGTTCTGCCGCGAACGCGGCGGCGCCCGCGTTGGACTCCGCCAGTTCCTTAAGGCCTTCGGGTCCGTACAGGGC
Organism: Elusimicrobia bacterium RIFOXYA12_FULL_57_11; assembly: GCA_001800275.1. GTDB lineage: Bacteria > Elusimicrobiota > Elusimicrobia > Elusimicrobiales > UBA9959 > UBA9959. Next base: position 14,253 of record MGVB01000032.1, on the reverse strand, counting down.
CGAGTAGACCGTGGCGGCCAGCGCGCACAGCGCTTCGTTGGAACAGATGTTGGAGGCGGCCTTGTCGCGGCGGATATGCTGCTCGCGGGCCTGCAGCGTCAGTACAAAGCCGCGCTTGCCGTCTTTATCCTTCGTCAGGCCGCAGATCCGGCCCGGCATCTGGCGCACGTATTCTTTTTTGCAGGAGAACAGGCCCAGGTAGGGCCCGCCGTACGCGAGCGGCAGACCCAGGCTCTGGCCTTCGCCCACGGCGAAATCGGCTCCGTATTCTCCGGGAGTGGCCAGGACGGCGAGGCTTACCGGGTCGGCGGCCGCTACCAGCATGGCGCCGGCTTTTTTTACGGTCTCGGAGACGCCGCTCATATTCTCTATCAGCCCCAGGAAGTTTGGCGTCTGTACAGCCAGGCAGGCCGCGCCTTCCAGGAGGGCCGGCAGGGCGTCATGGTCCATGACGCCGTCCTTCATGGGAACTTTTACATAGGTGTAATCCATGGAATGCGCGAAATAGGTCTTCAGCGTGTCCATGTACTGCGGGTTCACTCCTGCGGCGTAAGCTATCTTCTTGCGGCCGGTGACACGCACCGCGGCTCGTACGGCTTCGGCGAAGGAACTGGCCCCGTCGTACATGGAGGCGTTGGCGCAGTCCATGCCATACAGCGCGCTTACCGTGCTCTGGAATTCGTAGATAGCCTGCAGGGTCCCCTGGCTGGCTTCGGGCTGGTAAGGCGTGTACGCCGTCAAAAATTCCGTGCGCGAGGTTATGGCCTTTACCGCGGCCGGTGAGTAACGCTCGTAGGCGCCCGCGCCCAGGAAGCTCAGGTGGGGCGTGTTTTTTGCGGCCAGGGTTTTCATGCGGGCCGCGGCCTGCGTTTCGTCCAGGCTTTCGGCCGGCAGGTTGAATTGGGGCCAGAGAAATTTCTGCGGGACCTGTTTTACAAGTTCTTCAAAGGAGGCGGCGCCGATAGTTTTCAGCATCGCCTCTTTGTCGGCTTTGGTGTGGGGAATATACATGGAAACTCCTAAAGGAAAATCAGCGATCGAAGGTCAGGGGGCGGAAACCGCAACCGGGAATCGGAAAAGCGGTTTTTCGGCCGATTTTTGATCCCCGGTTTTCGCTTGTTCAGTGCGCTGCCTGTTTGATGAATTCCTGGTAAGCTGTCCAGTTCATCAGGGTTTCGGCCTCAGCTGGGTTTGATGGTTTCATCTTGAACATCCAGCCGCCTTCCAGCGGTGCCTGGTTGAGCAGGGCAGGTTCTCCGGTCACGGCGTCGTTAACGGCGGTCACTTCCCCGGAAACCGGGGCGTAAATATCGAAAGCGGATTTAACGGATTCCACCACGGCGCAGGGTTTTTCTTTTTCAAGTTTCTGGCCCACTTTAGGCAGTTCCACAAAAACCACATCCCCCATTTCATGCTGGGCATGGCCGGATATTCCCACCTGGGCTTCGGCGCCTGGGTGTATCCACTCGTGGGTTTTGGTGTATTTGACTTCTTCGGGTTTAGGCATGATATTCTCCTTGGTAATCTGAAAATCCTGGCTTACTGATTAGGCTCCTATTCCTTTGTTGAAAGCGGTACCTTTATGAAAAGGGACTTTTGCTGCCTCGGCCTTTACGCGGCGGCCGTGTATCTCCACTTCCAGCGGGGTACCTGGCTTAAGGTCCGGCGGCACCATGTAGCCGACGCCTATGCCCTTTTTGAGGGTGGGGGAGTACGTGGCGCTGGCCAGCTCGCCCGCTTGTTTGCCCTCCAGGAAAATTTTACAGCCGGAACGGGGGACGCCGCCGGTCAGCGTAAGGCCGGTAAGGCGGCGCTTTATACCGTTGGCTTTCTGGTCGGCAAGTATCTTGCGCCCGTTGAACTCTCCCTTATCCAGCGCCACCACCCAGCCGTAACCGGATTCATAGGTGGTATGGAAATCGTCCACATCCTGGCCGTACAGCAGGTAGCCGGATTCCAGACGCAGCGTGTCGCGCGCGCCCAGGCCGCAGGGCAGTATGCCGCAGGGCTTGCCCAGTTCCATGAAATATTCCCAGAGTTTGTCTATTATGGAGTGGGGGGCCGTCACTTCAAAACCGTCTTCGCCGGTATAACCGGTGCGGCTAACGTAGCAATGCTCTCCCATAATGTCTTTTTCCACTATCCCGAACCTGGGCAGTTTCAGGGCTTCCGGGGCGAAGGTCTCGAACATCCCGGGTACGCTGGGGCCCTGCACCGCTATCATCGAGTAGGCGGAGCTCTTGTTCTCCACTTTCACGTGCATCCTGGTGGCCTGGCTTTTGAACCATTCGAAATCCTTGGTGGAAGTGGTGGCGTTCACAATGACCAGGTAGCGGTCGGCGGCCAGGCAGAAAGCTATTATATCGTCGACCAGGCCGGCGTTCTCGTTGGTGACGTGGGAATACACGCCCTTGCCGGGGGTGGCCTTTCGCAGGTCGTTAGTGTTTATCTTCTGCAGCAGCTTGAAGGCGTCGGCGCCGGTCACGAAGACCTGGCCCATGTGGGAGACGTCGAAGAGGCCGGCGGCCTTGCGCACGGCCTCGTGCTCCTTAATTATGCCGGCGAACTGAATGGGCATTTCCCAGCCATGAAAGTCCACCATCTTTCCGCCATACTTCCTCATGGTCTGGTTCAATGCCGTGCGTTGTATGGTTGTTGCGGTGGACATGTAACCTCCTGCAGATTTTGCTGACAAGGATATACAAAATTTATAACAAATATCCCGAGGGTCGGGCAAATTAAATTACGGCGGCGTAAATTTTTGTGTTGTTATCCGCAAACGAAGCGGGCCGGACAGTAATATGCTTGAACTTATGGCTGATTTCGGAAATAAACGTCACCAGCGGACTTTCAAGGTGCTTGGGCTACTCAAGTATGTAGGGCCGGGCCTTATCCTGACCGCAGGTTTTCAGCTTTCCCGCTTGAAGAAGAGTATCGACAGCGGCGGGAGGGTTATCTCCAGCGAGTACGGCCGCCCGTGCAGGGGGAATTCCTGCGCCTGGGTCCCGCCCAGGTTGCCCAGCCCGCTGCCCCAATAATCGGCGGCGTCGCTGTTAAGAAGTTCTTTCCAGAAACCGTCCTGCGGCACGCCTACCCTGTAGTTCAGGCGCGTTATGGGGGTAAAATTGCAGACGGCGAGTATCATGCCGGCGGTGTCCTGCGGTTTTCTGAGGAAAGCCAGGGTGCTTTGCTGGGAATCGTTGGCGTCTATCCACTCGAAACCTGAATTGCTGCAGTTCAGCTCGTGCATGGCCGGCTCGCCCTGGTAAAGGCGGTTGAGGTCCCTCACCCAGTTCTGCATGCCGCGGTGCGGCGCGTGCCCGGCCTCGTGCCAGTCCAGGCTGGCGTCGTGGTTCCATTCTTTCCACTGTGCGAATTCTCCGCCCATGAAAATAAGCTTCTGCCCGGGCTGCGCGAACATGCTGCCGAAAAGCAGGCGGAGGTTGGCGAATTTCTGCCAGTCGCTGCCGGACATTTTTTTCAGGAGGGAGCCTTTCCCGTGCGCCACCTCGTCGTGGGACAGGGGCAGCACGAAATTCTCCCCGAAAGCGTAGAGCATGCGGAAGTTGAGCGCGGTATGGTGATACTTGCGGAAGACCGGGTCCCGGGTAAGATAGCCCAGCGTGTCATGCATCCAGCCCATATCCCATTTCAGCCCGAAGCCCAGCCCGCCCAGATAGGTGGGGCGTGATACCATGGGCCAGGACGTGGATTCTTCCGCGTAGGTCTGTACGTCGGGGTAGTTTTCGTAGACCACGTGGTTGAACTGCTTGAGGAAAGCTATGGCTTCAAGGTTCTCGTTGCCGCCGTGCTTGTTGGGTATCCACTCGCCCTTTTTCCGGGAATAATCCAGGTAAAGCATGGAGGCCACCGCGTCTACGCGCAGCCCGTCCGCGTGGTACTTGTCCAGCCAGAACATGGCGCTGCTCAGGAGGAAACTTTTCACCTCGTTGCGGCCGAAATTGAAAATAGAACTTTTCCAGTCTGGGTGGAAGCCCTGCCTGGGGTCCGCGTGTTCGTAGAGATGTGTGCCGTCGAAATACTCGAGGCCGTGCGCGTCCGTCGGGAAATGCGCCGGTACCCAGTCGAGTATCACCCCTATGCCGGCCTGGTGCAGCTGGTCTATCAGGTTCATCAGGTCCTGCGGGCTGCCGTAGCGGCTGGTGGGGGAAAAATAACCGGTGGTCTGGTAGCCCCATGACCCGTAGAAGGGGTGTTCGGTAACGGGCATAAGTTCTACATGGGTAAATCCCATCTGCCTGACGTATTGCGTAAGTTTGTCCGCCAGTTCCGTGTAGCTCAGCGACCGGTTGCCTTCCTGCGGCACCCGCATCCAGGAGCCCAGGTGCACCTCGTAAATAGAGACCGGGCTTTTAAGCCCGTTGGTCCGGCCCCGGGTCTTCATCCACTCGGCATCGCCCCAGGCATAATCCAGCCGGCGGACCACGGACGCGGTTTTCGGGGGGACCTCGGAAGCGAAGGCGAACGGGTCTGCTTTTTCCGCGCTGAAGCCGGCGTACCTGGAGGTTACCTGGTACTTGTAATTGTTCCCCTGCCTGACGGCCGGGATAAAGCCTTCCCAGATGCCGGAATTGCCGCGTTGCGTTAAGGGGTTGGCGGTTTTGTTCCAGCCGTTGAAGTCCCCTATTACGCAAACCGCCGCGGCGTTGGGCGCCCACACGGCGAAATGCGTGCCCTCCGTGCCGCCGCGGGTGAACGGATGCGCCCCGAGCTTTTTGTAAAGCCGTACATGGTTGCCCTCGTTAAAGAGGTAAAGGTCCTGGTCGGTAAGCAGTTGCGCGTCAGCCGGTTTTTTCATATCGTCATCAAAAGCGCGGGACAGCCGGTGCAACAGCTGGCTTGCGGACAGAGGCTTTCTATTTTCGCAGCGCTTTTCTGGCCAGCTGCAGTTTCAGCATCTCGCCCAGCGAGCCCAGCGGGGCTTCCCCGGCGGTGTCCTGCCGCTGGTACTGCTTCATGGTCGCCGCCGTCTCCTCCTCTTCGCGGCTGACGTCGGCGGGTACCAGCGAGATCCTGTTGTTTTCGCGGTTAACGGCTTCTACGCGCACTTCTATGGGCTGTCCCACTTTTAAAACTTCGTCCGGATGCTGTATGCGCCGCTCTCCGCCAAGGCGTGAAATATGTATGAGCCCGTCAACCCCGGGTGTCAGCGTTACGAAGGCTCCGAAAGGCGCCAGCCGGGAGACCGTGCCGGTATGGTAGGAACCGGCCGGCCAGGTCTGGGCGGCGGTGTCCCACGGGTTGGGCAGCGTGTCCTTCAGGCTTAACGATATTTTTTCGTTTTCCCAGTCCAGCCTTTTTATGATAACTTCCACCTGCTGGCCCACTGAGAGCAGGTCGCCTGCTTTTTCCGTGCGGTTCCAGGCCATTTCCGACACCGGCAGCAGCCCTTCTATCCCGCCTATGTCCACGAAGGCGCCGAATTTCTGTATGGAGGTCACGGCGCCTTTTACCCGCGCGCCTTCTGTAAGTGTTTTCTTCAGTTCAAGGGCCCTGCCCTTTCTTTCTGTTTCCAGTATTTCCCTGCGGGAGAGTATAACTTTTCGTTCCCCGCATTCCAGCACGTGAAAGACCAGCGTTACGCCCAGATAATCGGTTTTTGTCTCTTCCCGGCGCAGGCCCATCTGTGAAAAAGGGCAGAAAGCGCGGGCGCCGCCGCTTAATGTGATCTCAAACCCGCCGTTCGTTTCCCTGGTCACGGTCCCCTCTACCGGCAGGCGGTTGCGGCAGGCATCCTCCAGCTGGGCGCGGGCAGCGGGGCCGGAGCCTATTTTTACGGTAAAGTGCATTTCCCCGTCCTGTGAATACAGGAAGTATGCGCGCACCCGGTCCCCTTCCTTCACGGTCAGGTTGCCGTCGGCGTCCAGGAGTTCCTTGCGGTCCAGATAACCTTCGCCTTTTCCGCCGACCTGGAGAAAAGCCCACTCCTGGGTGATCTTTACGATGTCCGCCTCTATCTTCTGGCCCGGTTCCATGCGGGACGGCTGCTTATAGGTGTTTTCGAACAGGGTCTCGAAATTCTCTTCGTTTTCGTCAAGGGGGGGGGTGTTTGCATTCATGGGTTTTTTTATTTATGCTCTTTCTGTAATCAAGGATGAACTGCGTCTCACATTGATTTTACTATAACTGGAGGCAGTAAGAAAGGTCGTTGGCAGGCTGCAGCGGCAAACTGCCGGTTTTTTGATATCATAGCGCTAGGCCGGGTGGGGGATTATGAGCAGAGCTTTTGTAAAAGAAGACAGTGCCGCGCCTGAGGAACCGCTGAAAAGACAGGCCAGCGGCCGGCCCAATTATGTTACGTTCGCGGGGCTGGAACTGCTGAAAGCGCGGGTCGCGGAACTGACCACCCTGCGTGCCGGATTGCTGGTGAAAAAAAACGACGGGGAACCCCGTGCGCTCCAGTTACAGCAGGCCGAAATAGACCTTGAGTACTACGAGGGGCAGGTTAAAAGCGCCAAGCTGGTGGACAACCGCGGCCTGGCCCTGGAGGATGTCCGTTTCGGCGCCGCGGTAAAAGTCAAAGACCAGGCGGGGGCCGAAAAGGAATACCTTATAGTGGGGGAAGACCAGGCCGACGCTGAGGCGGGCAAACTTAACTGGGCTTCCCCGCTGGCCGCGGCCCTCCTGGGGAAGAAACCCGGCTCGCGCGTTCTGCTTGAGCGCAAGGGCGGAAATATTGACCTTGAGATATTTGCGGTCCGCTACCCGCAAGAGTGACCCCTGCTACGCGGACCTTCACTGAAGCACGGGGGGGGGGCGTCGGGTTTTGCCCAGGCCCGGTTGCGCATGACATAAAGCCTGTTAGGCATTTCCCGCACAAGGCGCAGTAAACTGGCGTTTAGAATGCCTGTCTGTCCGTAGCCGGCCTGCCGGCTGCGCGGCGCTTGAAACGCGCTTTTTATTTGTACAGGGTTATCCCTATCGGGCAATGGTCCGAGCCGTGGACCTGCGCAAGTATGAAAGCGTCCTTAACAAGGGAAGCTTTTTCTTTGTTTATGAAAAAATAATCTATGCGCCAGCCCGTGTTCCGCTCCCGCGCGCGGGTCTTATAATCCCACCAGGTGTATTGTTCCGGTTCCGGGTGGAAGGCGCGGAAAGTGTCCGTCCAGCCCAGCGCGGTTAGCTTGTCCAGCCAGGCGCGTTCAACGGGCATAAAGCCGGAATTTCCGGCGTTCTCCCGGGGCCGGGCCAGGTCTATCTCCCTGTGCGCGGTATTAACGTCGCCGCAGAAGATCACGGCTTTGCCGGTGCCGCGCAATTTTTCTATGTGGGCCAGGAAGGCCTCGTAAAATTCCAGCTTATAAGCCAGCCGTTCCGGGCCCTGCCCGCCGTTGGGGAAGTAAACGTTCAGGAAGTGAAAATCTTTATGCTCCAGGGCGATTACGCGGCCCTCGCGGTCAAAACGTTCCTCGCCAAAACCGTTGGTGACCGCGGCCGGCCCGGTCCTGTGGAACGCGGCCACACCGCTGTACCCGCGCCTTTCGGCGCAGTTCCAGGCGGCCTTGTAACCGGGGAAATCCGCATCCCCGGCCGCAAGCTGGTCCGGGCAGGCTTTAACCTCCTGCAGCCCGAGGATGTCCGGCTTTTCTGAAAGCAGGAAATCCCCGAACCCTTTTTTCAGCACGGCCCTGTAGCCGTTGACGTTCCAGGATAAAAGTTTTAGCGCCATAATACCTGCGCGGGCGCCGGTGCCTACTTGTTCAGCGCCTCATGTATCGCTTCCGCCATTGTAGGGTGCGCGTAAATTATCCCCTTCAGGTCGGAGCGCTTGAGTTGGAGCTTTACCGCCAGGGCCAGTACATGTATCAGTTCCGTGGCCGGGCCGCCCACTATCTGCGCCCCCAGCACCGTGTCGTCCCCGGCGTCGAATACCAGCTGCACAAAGCCTTCGGTCTCGTCGGTGGCCACCGCTTTGCCTATGCCAAGGAAATATGCCCGGGAAGTTTTTACTGCAAGGCCTTGCGCGTCGGCCTGCGCTTTATTCAGGCCCACAGAGCCCACCTCGGGCCAGGAATACACGCAACGGGGCACCAGGCCGGCGTCAAAGGTGTGCCGCGCGCCCATGATGTTTTCGGCGGCTATCTCTCCCTGGCGGCTGGCCGAATGGGCCAGCAGCGATAGGCCGTTAACGTCGCCCACGGCGTAGATATGCGGCAGGCAGGTCTGCATGAATTCGTTCACCACCACACCGCGCCGGTCCCAGGTTATTCCCAGGCCGTCAAGCCCCAGGCCGGCCAGGTCCGCCGCGCGCCCCGCCCCTACCAGTATTTCATCGGCGGCCAGCTTTGAGCCGTCCTCCAATATCACCGTTTTGGCCCCGCCGGCAATTTCAATGCCGGCCGCTTTCCTGGAAAAATGGAATTTGATCCCCCGTTTTTCAAAAGAGGAGCGTACCGCCCGGGTAACCTGGGGGTCCTCACCGGGCAGGATGTCCGTCAGTATCTCAAGCACGTCGACTTTTACCCCCATGGCGTTAAAAAAACAGGCGAACTCAAGGCCGATGACGCCCGCGCCGACGATGATGACTGACTCCGGCCTTTGCGGCAGGTCGAACACCCTGTCGGAATCTGTCAGCTGCTCCTGGAAGTCCCGGAAAACGGGGGGGAAACTGGGCCTTGTCCCCGCCGCCAATATTGCCGCGTCGAACTGCCGCTTTATCTCCCCCTGGGGCCCGGTTATGGTAACTTCGCCGGGACCGGAGAAGGCGGCGCGGCCGCGCAGCACTTCTATCTTTTTAACCTGGAAAAGTTTTTCAAGAGAAACGCGCAATTTTGTTATAACCTCGGCGCGGCGGGCCTTTACTTTTGTCCAGTCCAGCATGTCCGCGGAAAAATTGACCCCGGACCCGTCTTTCAGGAGCTTGCGCAGGCCTTCGAAGGCGTGCACCCTGTGCCCGGTGTCCAGGAAAGCTTTCGAGGGGATGCAGCCGCGGTTGAGGCAGGTGCCGCCGAAATCCCAGGCTTCGGCTATCGCCACTTCGGCCCCCAGTTCCTTAAGGCGGAGGGCGGCCGGGTAGCCGCCGGGACCCGAGCCGATTACAATTACTTTCTTGGACATTTTATTCTCCTGGAAGGGTAACCGGGAATAGTGTGAGCAGGCTGGCCTCTATCTCGGCCAGGGATTTTTTGAATTTGCGGGAGAGGGTGGCTGACAGCAGCGGCTTTATTTCCGGCGCGCTCATGGGGCCTGAAGCCGACATCTTCAGCTTGCTGGGGCCGATGTCCGCGTCAAGGAACGCGTCCGCGGTCCCCGCCGGGCCGTAGATGGAAATGCCGGCGTCGAGCGCCAGGAAATTTGTGCGCAGCGCTATGTCGCGCACTGAAAGTACCGAGTCGTCCAGCCGGAAAGCCGCCGCGAGCGAGGCCATCTCTATGTCTTCTATCCTTGGCGCGGGCCTGCCCATGGCCGACGAGAAAAGGTCCAATCCTTGGGCGACGCTGTTCCTTATGCTGTTCTCCCTGCCCGGGACCAGCAGTTTTTCCGCCCGTAGGTTGGCCGATAAATTCCTTTCGGCCAAAGCCTTGCGCAGGTTAAAAAACTTCCATTGTGCCTGCAGACTTTCCAGCGTTATGGCGCCGTAGGACACAGCGGCCGCGGTAAAAGCTCCTTCGGTGGAAGCCAGGCCGCCATAATCGAAATTGGCCTCGGCTTTTATTTTTACGTCCGCGCTGAGCAATTTTCCTTTCAGCGCGCTTTTTACCAGACCCGAGGCTTCAAGCCCGTAATTGCCGCCGAAGACCGAGAAATGTCCCAGGTTCAGCGACGCATTCTCGAGCGCGAAGGAAAGCCCGGAAGTCTGCAGGTCGGCTTCCAGCACGGCGTCTTTCATTGTGAGTTCGCTGGCGTTCCAGGTGAGGTGCAGGCCTTTGCCGGTTTCAGGCAGCAGCGCCAGCAGGTCGGAAAAATCCCAGACTCCGCCTTCTTCCCGCACTTTCAGAACGGGCTTGTCCAGGGCTATCTTCGAAAAAAAGAGCTTGTTCCTGAGCAGGCTGGCCAGCCGGGGGCGCACCATTACTTTTTGCGCGCAGAAAAAACTGCCTTTTGAAAAGTCCGGCCGGCGCGAAACGCAGACGTCCGTAATTACCACGCCGTCGAAAAGGGAAAATTTGATGGCGCCGAATTTTACCTGGCGACCCAGCTTTTTGCCTGCCTCCCCGTTTACCGCCCGGGTGATGCGGGCGGATATGGCCTTGTACTCATACAAAGTGAACGCGCCTGCGGCGGCTATAAGGACGCTCAGGACGGCGGCTGCAAGTTTAAGGCGGGTTCCGGGCATGGCTAAATTGTAACCTATTTCCGCGGCCCCTATAAAATGCGGGCGCGGTATTTACACGGCGCGGGCCGCGGGGGGTAAAGCGGAGCGCTGAGGGGTATTCAGCTTTGGGCGGTTATTGCTTCTGCCAGCACGGCCGTCTGCGAGTGGTCCAGGAAGACCAGCGAATAATTGAAATAGCCGTCGCCGTCTTTGCTGACCGCGGTTATGCGCGCGCGGATGTCGTCAAAAGCGCCGCGCAGTTCAAATGAGAGCGTTACTACCCTGCCCGCCTGCAGTTCGAACTGGCTGGCCAGTTCGGCTTCCAGCGGGGACAGGCGGGAAAGCCTGCCCCAAAGCGGCGGCAGGTCGAGAGAGGTTTTGATTATTACCGGGATAAAAGTGCCGACTTTATTTTGGTTCATCTTTGAAGAATACCAGGCCGCGCCCCCTGGCGTCCCCGGTAAACCAGATCTTCCCGTCTTTGGACGCCAGCGCGGTAAGTTTAAGCGTTTTGTCGGCGTAGGCCGGCAGTTCCGTGGTTGAAATTATGCGTTCAGGCTCGTCCAGGGACATTTTTACCAGCCCTTTAAGGCCCGGGTCGGCTGCCCACAAAAAGCGCGTATCGCAGGTGAAGGCGCCCAGTTTACGGCCCGGGTAGGTAAAAGTTTTTATAGCGGTAAGCGCGTCCCCGGGCATACGCTTGACTAGCTGTCCGGAGCGGGAATCGGCGGTCCAGAAATACAGCCCGTCAAAGCAGGCACCGTCCGGAATGGGGCTGAGGGGCGCGCTTTTTGAGACCCTGGTGCAGCGTTCGTCCGGCAGGCGCTTTTCTATTACGCCGTCGGTGCCGGCCAGCCAGAAAGAGTCCTGTCCGGCGGCCAGGGCTACGGGGGTCGTCTCCGGCAGGTTTACCACACGCAGTATATTAAAATTCCCTGCGTCATGTTCGTACAGCGCCTGGCTGTGCCAGTCGCTTATAAGTACTGAATTCTTCCTTATAACGATGCCGGTAGGATGGGCATAAGGCAGGGCAAAGGTATCCTGCGGTACCGGGCGGGCGGCGTATTTTTTGTAGCCGAAGTAAACGCCCCCGGAAAAACCCGTAAGCGCGCACAATGCCGCCAGCGTGAGCGCCAGTATTCTGCGCCTGCTGCGCAGACCTTTGGTGTCCAGTTCAAGCGTGGTGCCGCTTATGTTCAGGGCTTTTTTATACAGCGGGAGCAGCGCTTCCTCGGTCCAGGGGTTCTGGGCGCAGTCGAAAGCGCCGGCCTTCATAAGTTCCACGGCCCGGCCCGCATCCCTGCTTTTCAGGAGGGGGATAACGGGGATAAAGGGCGCGACGCGCCGCAGCTCCCTTAGCTGTATTTCAACCGGGGGTTCCTCCCCATCCATAATAAATATGGCGGCGGGGCGCGCTTTTTCGAAGATGGCCAGCGCATCATTCAGGTCCAGCGAAAAAACCGCGTCCGCGCCCAGGTTTTTGAATATCCCGCGCAGTATCAGCCTGTTTTTCTCCGAGGCGCAGATGATCTGTATGGTGTTGAACATAGTCGTAATTTTACCGGGTGGCCGGTGAGTGGTCCCTATTTATGCGCCGGAGGAGGCGCCGGGATAGTGAACACGGCTCCTTCTGACGGCAGACCTTTTATTACCAGGCTTTCGTTGGCTTCGTAAACGCGTTCCCATAAATTGGGGTTGCCGTAGTATTTTGACGCCAGCGAACGCAGCGTTTCGCCCGGTTCTACTTTGTGGCGCTTCGGCCATTTTTCCGGGGGGGCTTGGGGGAACGCCCTTTTTGCGGGTTTAGCGTGTTCTTTGGCGTAGACGGCCTCCAGCGTGCGCAGCTGTATCTCTTTGAGATTCTCTTCCATTTCCCGGGCGCGGCTCTGCATCAGCGTCAGGTCGGTTTCCAGCGTGCCTTTGTTCACGCGGTAGGTGGCTATTGAATTTTCCAGGTTATCGCGCTGGGCGCGCAGGTCGGCGTTCTGCATCTTCAGGTTTTCAACCCGCCGGGCGGCGTCGCCTACCAGATTTTCGCTGAAAGCCGCCGCGCCGAAACGGTAGCCCAGGTTTACCCCGTAGTAGCCGGCGCTGGAGCTGTAGCCGCTGACCGGGATGGAGAACGCGAAATCGAGCGTCCAGGGCAGGATGTTCAACCCGGCCCCCAGGGCCAGGTACCCGCCGCCGTCCAGGGATACGCCTTTACCTGCCCGGGCCTGTACCAGCCCGTTAAAAAGCGGGTGCTCCGCGCCAAAGTAAAGCTCGGAGTAGGTGCCGCGCGTGCGAAAGTCCGCCAGTACCGTGGTTTCTCCGAATATGTAGGAATTGCCCAGTGTAAGGGTGGCGCCTGTTTTCCCCAGCCCCACGATTATGTCCGACAGTACCAGTGCCGTTCTGAGGCCGGAGTCGCTGGCAAGCAGTGCGCCAGCGTCGAAACCAAGCCCCAGCTGGTTTTGCCCCGGGTAGCGCAGGCTCACTATTTTAGCGCCGCCGCCGTAAAAAAGCGGCCGCTGGAAATACTTTATGGTAGTACGGTCGCCAAAGGCGCCCTGCAGGGAATCCATGGAGAGCGTGGCGCGCGACCGGCTGGCGTAATAGCCAAGCCCCGCAACGCGGTTTTTTTGTCCCGGCAGGGGGCGCGCATAAGCAATGGAGGCTTCGCCTTTGTTCGCTACAGGGGACAGCCTGCGTCCGGTTTCAAAGCGCGCTTCAAGGTTGGTAAGGGTGGTTAGGTTCGCGGGATTGTAGAAAACCGCGAAAGGGTCCCCTTCTATGGTGGAAAAAGCGGTTCCCATGGCGTTGGCCCGGACTCCGGGGCGGAATCTGGTGAAATCCCCGGCGAATGCGCAGGCAACCGGGTATAGCAGCAGGGTCAGGCAAAAGGCCAGGCGTTTCATAATGGTAAATATATTATAATTATAACCTGGAACTGTTAACTTTCTGTTGCGCTTAGATTAAGAAATCCGGCGGTCATTTCATACAAGGTACGATATGGGTTTTCTCCGGCTTTTGAATATTTTACTGTTTTTACTGCTGACCCGCCCGGCTTTATCGGCCGGGGAAATAAATTTTGTTTATCCTGCGGAAGGCGCTTCCATTGCGGATGTCCCTAAAACGTTCGTGTTCGGGAATATCTCGCCGGCGGCCTCCGCGTTCATCATAAACGGGGAAAAAATAGCGGTGCATTCCAATGGCGGCTTTATAGCTTACCTGCCCATAGCCCCCGGGGATTTTTTCTTTACCGGTTCCCTTGGCGACGGGACCACCGCGCAGCGCAGGATAAAAGTTAAAGGCTTGCCCGCTCCCAAGTCTGACGCGGACGAGGTGTGGCTTTCCCTTAATTCCTTCGGGTCGGACACAGAAGTTATGCCTGGAGATTATGTGAAAATTTCGGCTTACGGTACCCCGGGCCGGGAAGCCGTGTTTTCTGTGTCTGGCATGGTTAAGGATGAGCCGCTGACGGAGGCCCCGGCCGGTTCCGGGCGTTATGGCGGCGGGTACAGGGTAAAAGATACGGACGCCGGCGCCGAAGGTCTTCTCAGCGCCAAATTTAAATCCGGGTTTCTCCGCAGCGACGCCGAAACGGAAGCGCGTGGCCGGTTGAAAGTTGTAAAAGATGATACGCTGGTTGAAACTTCCACCGACCCGGTTATCCTGCGTAATGCCCCGGACGGCGGCTATATGATGTTCCTTCCCAAGGGCGTGAAACTTGTGAGTAACGGGCGTATTAACGGTATGCGCCGTGTAGCGCTGGCAGCGGGCGATACTGCCTGGGTGGACGAGTCCAAGGTGCAGGTGCTGGCAACGGGCAGGTTTCCCGCGCCGCCGTTCACCGAAACCGGCGCGATACGTCTGAAAAAAACGGATTATGGTTCGCAGGCCGCTGTGGCGCTTTATGAACGCGTTCCCTATACGGCCGAAGAAACGGCCACCGGGCTGCGCCTGACCTTGTATTACACCAACCTGCATACCAACTG
>MGVB01000031.1:11195-15748 GCA_001800275.1 Elusimicrobia bacterium RIFOXYA12_FULL_57_11 | reverse complement strand
TGCCGCAGCGCCTGCACAAGAGCGACGGTGTTCCCCCGGCGGCGGTCTTTAAAAGGGTCATCCCCGGGCCGCAGGCCTGGCAGCGCGGCATCCAGCCGCAGTTGGCGCAGAAAAGGCGCGACGCATACCCCTTGCGCCCGGCTATAACCAGCGCCTGGCCGCCCGCGGCTACAGCGGCGCGCAGGCTGTCAGCCAGCGGCCTGGCCAGGATATCCCCCGGATACTTTCCCATATCGAGAACCCGCACTTCCGGGCTTGAGCCGGCAGCCGCGGCCGGCGCGTCAAACCGCTGCAGCCCGCCCGCCGCCGCCGCACCCCAGGCTTCAATGGACGGGCAGGGGCTGGACAACAGCACCGAGGCGTTAAGCACCTTGATGCGTTTCAAAAGAACTTCACGCGCGTGATAGCATGGTTCCGCCTCTTCCTGTTTATAAATTTCCTCATCCTCCCCGTCCATTATGGCAAAGCGCAGGTTTTTAAAAGGGAGGAACACCCCCGTGCGGGTGGCTATTACTATTTTATGCGTGCCGTCCACCGCGCCGGCCCAGGCTGCAGCCCGTTTTTTTGGCGTAAGCCTGGAATGCCAGGCGCAAACCCTGCCGGGGAAAACAGTTTCAAACGCTGCGGTAAAAGCCGGGATAAAATTAAGGTCAGGCACCAGCAGCAGCCCCTGGGAATCTTCCGGTTTAAGCGCTGCGCCGAAGAGGGCCTGGTATATAACTTCCCGCCGCTCCAACGCGGTCAGCCGCAACAGAAAAGCCGCGGGATCGGCCTGCCCTGCCGCCGCAAGCAGTTCTTTTATATCCTGCGGAACGTCCGGCGCCGCTGTTGGCGGCACCCGGGGAAAACTGGCTCCCGGAAGCGGGATCTCGCGTGGAGCATGCTCGAAAAACGCGCCCAGACAAAGCCCCAGGGGGGAACCCCAGCGTCCGGACATCCAGCGGGCGAGCGCCAGGGCATCCTCAGGAAATAAGGGGTTTTCATCGAGCAGGCGGATCACGCTTTTCAGCTGTTTAAAACGAGTAAGGTCCGCGTCTTTTTCCGGAAGCACCCGGGTAATAACCCCTACGACGGCCTCTCGCTTCCCAAAAGAAGCCAGCACGCGCAACCCGGGCGCAGCGTTAAGCTCCAGCTCTTCCGGCAGCAGGTAATAAAAAGTCCGCCTGAGCGGGATTGGAAATGAGATTTCAGCCAGCATACGCGGATAAATTGGTATCGCAACGCGCGGTCTTCAGCCTGGACACAGGAAAGCACCCCCGACCCCGGAAACCTAGCCGGGATTTTTTCCCAGGAATTCCTTTAACATTTTCATATCTTCCCAGGTGTCGCGCTTCAGGTTGGGGTTGCGCAGCAACGCGGCGGGGTGGTAGGTAGGCAGAACTTTTATAGGGTGGCCGGGACCAAAGAGCTCGACCGGGTAGTCGTACCAATGCCCGCGCACCAGCGAAATGCCTTTGTCTATCCCCAGCAGCACCTTGGTGGCAACGGAACCAAGAGTTACAATGCAGGCCGGCTTTATAAACCGCAGCTGCTCATCCAGGTACGGGCGGCAGGCCGCTATCTCTTCCGGGGTGGGGGGCCGGTCGTTGCCGTGCGCCTCCGGGGTTTCCGGGTCCTTCATCGGGTGACACTTAACAATATTGGCTATGTATACGTCAGACCGCTTCATTCCCAGTACGGTTTCAATTATTTTGTCCAGCAGCTGCCCGGAACGTCCCACGAAGGGCTCGCCTTTATGGTCTTCCTGAAAGCCCGGGCCCTCGCCTACGAATACAACCCTGGCCTTGTAAGTACCCACGCCGCAAACGGCGTTAAGCCGCGCGAGGCCCAGCCCGCAGCGCCGGCATTTCTTTATTTTTGCGTACAACGCGTCAATATCCATAGGCGCAACTTCCATATTTTTCTCTTGCGGGGAAACTGGCAAGAGCCCGGCTTTAGCCGGGCTTCCGGTTTGCGGTGGAGGCTCGGCCATATTCTCGTCCAGCGCGCGAATATAGGCCGCCATGTCCCTGGCGGCCGCACCCAAAGCGCGCTTCATTATTTACCGGTTTTTTGCCTGACAGGCCGGCTTTCGGCGGCATCTTTCCCGCCAAGTTTATCGGAACGCCTGGACGCAAGTTTGTCTTCTATCGCCTGGTCGTCCTTAACGGATTTTTCAACCTCGGAGGCCGTAACCTTGTTATTCACCACGTCCAGAAGCGAACGCTCTATAAGTTCCGCCATGGGAATCTGTCGGAACTCTTCCTGGCGGCGCAGGTGCCGGGCCCATTGCATGGCCCTCACGATATCCTTATACTTGGAAGGCCCGTAATCAGAAATAAGACGGTCAAGTATTTCAGCGTTATTCTCAACTTTTGCGTGCGTCGTCATGGTAAACCTCCGTTAAACTGTTAGAAAAATCAAAGTTTTATTTTGGCCTTGCTCAGCTGGCTGCCGAAGTCTTTAACCTTGTCCAGGTTGCGCCCCGTCTTGCGGGTTTCCAGATCGGCGATAGCCGCTACTTCGTGCACGGCTTCCTTAAGTTTATCGTTTATAACAAGGTAATCGAACCTTGCCGCCACCTTTATCTCCGATCTGGCCGTTTCAAGGCGCACTGACACGTTTTCCGGAGCTTCCCCGCGGCCGCGCAGGCGCTGCACCAGGGTCTTGAGGTCCGGCGGCAGCAGAAAAACCGTTACCGCCTCCGGGAACAGCCTCTTTACGCTGTGAGCGCCCTTGACGTCTATCGTCATCACGGGGATACGGCCTTTTTCCAGCACCCGCACTACGGACTGAACCGGAGTGCCGTAGTAGTTACCGTGCACCGTGGCCCATTCCAGCAACTTGCCTTCTTTTCTCAGCCGCCTGAACTGCTCCACGGTCACAAAGTAATAGTCCCGCCCGTCGATCTCGCCAGTGCGCCTGGACCGCGTGGTACAGGTCACGCTGAAAGCGAAACGTTTATCAAGTTTCAACAGTCCTGAACGCACGACGGTTTTTCCGCCCCCGGAGGGGGCGGAAATGACCATCGGGAAGTATTTATATTTCCGGTGGCGCACTTACTTAATTCTTTCTCGGATGCCTGAGCTGTGACTGCGCCGCCGAGAGTATGGCTATGGGCACGCGGAACGGCGAACAGGACACATAGGTAAGGCCCGCCTTGTGGCAGAATTCCACGGAAGCGGGCTCGCCTCCCTGTTCGCCGCAAATGCCGATCTTCAGGTCTTTGCGGGTCTTGCGGCCGCGCTCCACAGTGATCTTTATAAGTTCACCCACACCGGCCTGGTCTATGGTCTGGAAGGGGTCCACCGGGATTATCCCTTTCTTCACATAGTCATTAAGGAACGGCCCCGAGTCGTCGCGGGAATAACCGAAGGTCATCTGGGTAAGGTCATTGGTACCGAACGAGAAGAATTCCATGGTCTCGGCGAGTTTCCCGGCCAGAAGGCAGGCGCGGGGAATCTCTATCATGGTTCCCACCATATATTTAACCTTCACACCTTTCTGCTTCATTACCTCGGCATACACACGGTGGATGATCTCGGCCTGATGCTTCACCTCATTCTCAAGCGAAACCACGGGGATCATTATATCGGGAAACACCTTCACGCCCTCTTTCTGAAGCTCGGCCGCGGCTTCGAATATCGCGCGGGCCTGCATCTCCGTTATCTCCGGATAAGTGACGCCAAGGCGCACGCCGCGGTGCCCCATCATGGGATTGGATTCCCGCAGCGCCGTCGCGCGGCCTTCCAGCTCATCGAACGATATCCCGAGGGCCTTACCAAGCTCTTCCAGCTTTTCCTTCTGGTGCGGCACGAATTCGTGCAAGGGGGGGTCCATCAGGCGCACGGTCACGTGGAAGCCTTCCATCACTTTGAAGGTGGCCTTAAGGTCGTTCTTCATGAACGGGAACAGCTCGTTAAGCGCGGCTTTGCGCTCTTCGAGAGTGTTCGACATGATCATCTTGCGCAGTTTGAAAAGCGCTTCATCGGAGCCTTTGCCGTAGAACATGTGTTCTATGCGGAACAGGCCAATCCCCTCGGCGCCATAGGTGCGGGCCTGTGCGGAGTCGGAAGGGGTATCGGCATTGGTCCATACCTTCAGCGCGCGGACGGAATTGCAGAACTTCAGGAAGTCCTGGAGCATGGCCATGGTGATTTCACTGGGCTCTACCAGCGGCATTTTGCCGGTGTAGATGAAGCCGCGGGAACCGTTGAGGGAGATCCAGGAGCCTTCCTTAAGGACTTCTCCGCCCAGAGCCAGGGTTCTGGCCTTCAGGTCTATCTTGACATCCGCGCAGCCTACCACACAGCACTTGCCCCAGCCGCGCGCCACAAGGGCCGCGTGCGAGGTCATGCCGCCGCGGGCCGTAAGGATGGCTTCCGCCGCCCTCATACCCTCTACGTCTTCAGGGTTGGTCTCTTCGCGCACAAGGATAACGTTCTTGCCTTCCTTCTTCCATTTAACGGCTTCTTCGGCCGTAAAAACTATCATACCGACGGCGCCGCCGGGGCCCGCCGGCAGGCCCTTACCGAGGGGCTTGGTGGAAAGCTCTATCTTCGGGTCAAGGATAG